>JAICWB010000044.1 GCA_025935035.1 Terriglobales bacterium | reverse complement strand
GAGGATTTCAAAGAGATGGCGCATGATATCGCCATGCACATCGCCGCCAGCGACCCGAAGTACATCCGACGCGAGGACGTCACGGCTGCTGACTTCGAGCGCGAAAAGGATGTTTATCGCTCGCAAGCCGCGGCCACGGGTAAGCCGGCGCCGGTGGTTGAGAAGATTGTGGAAGGCAAAATGGCGAAGTTCTACGAAGAGGTCTGCCTGCTCGATCAGCCCTTCATCAAAGACCAGACCATCAGCGTGCAACAGTTGATCGCGACCAAAGTCGGCAAGCTGGGTGAGAACATCAGCGTGCGCCGCTTCGCCCGCTTCAAAGTCGGCGAAGGCAGCGAGACTATCGCTGTGACCAAGCCAACGGCGGAAGCCGAGGGCGGGCAAGCCTAACGATTTGCCGGAGCCAAGTGCTCCGGCATTTTTTTTGACTCCATAGTTCATAATTGGTGTGCCTCCAAATGTCCGACCTCAAATACAAACGCGTCCTGCTCAAGCTCTCCGGTGAAGCCCTCGCCCACAACCAAGGCTTTGGCGTGGACCCGGTCCGCGTGCATGAGATCGCGGAAGAGATCAAAGACGTTCACTTGCTGGGCTGTGAGATCGCCATCGTCGTCGGCGGCGGCAATTTCTTTCGCGGCGTCGCGGTACAGGCGCGCGATATGGACCGAGTCTCCGCCGACCACATGGGTATGCTCGCCACCGTGATCAATGCGCTGGCATTGCAAGACGCGCTGGAGAAACAAAAAGTCCACACGCGCGTGATGTCCGCTATTGAGATGAACCAAGTGGCCGAGCCGTTCATCCGCCGCCGCGCGTTGCGTCACCTCGAAAAAGGACGCGTCGTGATCTTCGCTGGTGGCACCGGCAATCCTTATTTCTCCACCGACACCGCTGCTTCCCTGCGCGCCATGGAGATCAAAGCCGCCGCCATTCTCAAAGCGACAAAGGTGGAAGGCATCTACGATGCTGACCCCATGATCGTGAAAGAAGCGGTGATGTTCGAGACGATCACCTACCTCGACGTGATCGCGAAAGGCCTGCGCGTGATGGACACGACGTCCATCTCCCTCGCCAAGGACAATAAGGTGCCCGTCATCGTCTTCAAGCTGGGCACGCATGGCAACATTGCGCGCGTGGTCAAAGGCGAGCAAGTGGGCACGCTGGTGACTGCGTAGTATCTCGTATCGCATAACAAACCCACCACAAAGGCTCAAAGACACAAAGGCTTATGATTTGTCATCTGAGCTTGTCATTCTGAGCGCGCTCTGTGCGCGAAGAATCCCTATCACTCTGCAAACTATTCGCTCACACCACATCCAGCCCGAAAGGTTTTCTTTGAGTCTTTGAGCCTTTGTGGTGGGTTTGGGCTTCACTCCCGGCCACCCGGCAAACCCCTATCGCATCCCACACAGCAGGAGAATGCCTATGTCCCGCCACTCTGCTGCTGTCCCTACGGATGATTTCGTGATCACCGACCCCGCTGCCGACCTCTATGCGCAGACTCCGTTTGAATCGCGTTACGGAAAATATTCCGGCAACGTCGCACCTGACTGGGACGCACAGGGCGAAGGCACGGCTTCGCGAGTGGTGAAGGGTGCCATCGCGGGCGCAGTCGCGGGCCTCGCCGCAGGATACCTGATGACTCTTTTCCAGAAAGGCTGGTCTAACGCGGAGAAGAAATTCGCCGGCAACAAGAAGGACGAGAAGAACCTGAACAAGAATGTTCCTGAGCATCGCGAACACAATCCCGGCGAAGACCAAGAGCAGGGCGACGACGCCACCGTCAAGACCGCAGAAGCCATCTCAGAGAATGTATTCGATCACAAGCTGACGAAGGATGAAAAGAAAGTCGCCGGGCCAGCAGTACATTATGCGTTCGCCGCGGCCATGGGCGCACTGTACGGCGGATTGTCAGAGGTAACTGACATTCCCAAAGCAGGCTTTGGTTCGGCGTTCGGCAGCGCTCTGTTCGTCGGCGCTGATGAGATTGCCGTTCCGGCACTAGGATTGTCCAAGATGCCGCAGGAGGTACAGTTGTCGAAGCACGTTTACGGTCTGGTCTCGCACTTGGTGTACAGCGCCGCGACCGAAGCGGTGCGACGCCCGCTGCGGGCGGCGCTGGATAATATCTAAGACGCTTTTTACTGTGTCTAAATCTGTCTTTTATCTGTCTTTGATCTGTTTTTGATCCGCGGTTAGGGTTTTGCCTCTCTCTTCACGCTGGCCGTGTGACCATCGTGCCCTTCCTGTGAAATAATCGCAAGTTCACAATCTCACGAAGGAGACACTTGCTATGCCTCCCGTAATGGCGGGAATCCCCGCACTTAAAGAAACCTACACCCAGCTCAAGACGCGCATGGACAAAGCCGTTGAAGACTTTCGCGGCAATCTTGCTTCGGCGCGCACCGGACGGGCCAGCGTGCATATGCTCGACAGCGTGAAAGTTCCCTACTACGGCACGGAGATGCCGCTGAACCAGATTGCGCAGGTGCACGCTCCGGAAGCGCAGCTCATCACCGTGCAGCCATTCGATCAGAGCGCTTTGGCGGAGATCGAAAAAGTCCTGCGCAGTTCCGAGTTCGGTTTCAATCCGCAGAATGATGGCAAGCTTATTCGCGTGCCCATTCCGCCACTGACGGAAGAGCGCCGCAAAGATATGGTCAAGCATTTGAACAAAGTGCTCGAGGACCATCGTACTGCGGTGCGCAACATCCGTCGCGATGGCAATGACGCCATCAAGAAAGCTATGAAAGACAAAAAGATCTCAGAAGACGACGAAAAACGCTCGCTCGAGGAGATCCAAAAGCTGACGGACGACGAGATCAAGAAGATGGAAGAGATGTGCAAGAACAAAGAGAAGGAAGTGATGACGGTTTGAAGGGCAGCACCTAGCAGCTAGCATCGGGCATCAAGCGAGAAATGGGCGCGGAGTGCGCCCATTTTGTTTCTCTACGCCGCATTCGCCTTCTTCTTCGGCACTCCCGCGCTGGTGACCTTTTGTGAGAACACATCTGTCACTGCTTCGCGCAACGCGAGGTTGATGCGGTTGGTGGCGTCGTCGCAAAGTTTCTGGCCGTTGATATCGTCATAGCGCTGCACAGCCAGGCACAGTGGAAAGATGGCGTTGCGCACATGATGGTTCACCTCAGAGAACACGGCCGCGCGTTCCAACGCGAACCGATAATAGAGGCTCTCATAATAAAGATGAATGCCTAGCGCGAAGATGGCGCTGACTAAACCGGCGATGAGGTCAGCGACGAACGCGTGCCGATCCGTCGTATTGCCGAGCAGAGTATGAATGAGCACAGCCACTGAAGTGACCATGGCTCCGGCGGTGAGGGCGATAACGATCTTTCGCGAGGTGGAATGCAAGGGGATTCCTCCATGTACTTAGCCTGACCAGGGTCTGTTCTATTGTAAAAGATACGAAAGCTGATGGTGCAGTATCGATAGGCCAATGCCCTTCAGCCACTCGCGATTTCCACCGCACATCCGCCAACAGTTACCCGCTCGCGCTCATCTATCTAGCTACACCCTCATCTGGCCAAGTTAGGAGAAACCCCAATGGTCACCATTGTCTGCGACACTTGCAAGGCGGAAGCCCGCCCCAACACCGAGAAGAGAAACAGCCACGCGCCGTGGATCCAGGGCTACGATCTGATCACTGAGACGCCGTCACTCATGCAGCATGCCATCCGCATGCTTGATCGCTGGGACGAGCGTCGCATCGCCGAATTCGGCGCGGTGCACTTCTGCTCTATCGAATGTAAGGACAAGTACCTGGCGAAGAACAAGGCGGCGTAGAGTTCCCAGCGAGGAGATTATTTTTTCAACTCCGCCGTCCAATTCAATATCACCGTAGGAGCAGGCTTTCTTGCATCGCCGACCGCGATGCCCACCAAGAACTTTTGCCCGTCGGGAGTCACATCGTATTCGTGAGAGAGCCCATAGTGGGACATCGTTCTGGCCCCGAACAAAACCTTCGGCGTTCCGAGCTGGAGCGTGCCGCCTTTTGCCGTCACACTGACTGACATGAGGTGATAATCCGCTGAGAGATAGAAGATCTCTTTTCCGTTCGGGTTCCATACGGCCTGGAATCCGCCGCTGGTTGAGACCCGCTTTTTGTCGTCACCGAGTTTGCCGTCGGCAGTGAATGGACGAACATACACTTCCGGCTGCCCCGATTCATCAGATCCATAGGCCAGCCATTTTCCATCGGGTGAAAACCGGGCCTCGCGTTCCTCGAACTGAGAGTTCAACAGCGGATACTCTTTGTGGTCACCGAACAGTGGAAGCACCCATACATCAAGCCGGGTCTTCTCGCCACGCATCATGTAGGTCACATAGCGACCGTCGGGCGATATGTCCTCTGGGAATTTCACTCCTTCTGAAAGTAACTCGCCCTGGCCAACACCATTGGCTGAAGCTCTCATGATGCCGCGCTTGGGTGCGTTCGTTGCGCTCGACTGATAAATGACTTCTCTGCCATTCGGCATCCACAATGGCAGTTGGCTGAACAGTGAAGTCAAACGGATATCGGTGCCGCGCGCCAGATCTAGCACCCAGATGTTGCTGTCACGCTTCACCAATAGCTGCTTGCCGTCTGGCGAGAGATGCGGTTCTTCACCGCTGTTGACGCTGGCGACTTCGCCAACATTGCCCAGCGCCTTGCCTGCGCGATCGAACCAGCGGAGTTGATATTGCGTCTTCCAGGTACCTTGCCATACCAGGACACCATTGTTTGAGACTGAGAATCTTCCAATGCCTGCGCCGTACTGGTTGGTGGCCGCATCCTGCTTAACCAGCGGTATTGGTCCACCCTTCAATTCAAAAGAGCCGGTATCGAACGGCTGGGCCACGAGCGCCTGATTGCGGACAAAGATCAGATAACCTGCCGCATATATCCCGCCGGTGTTGTCGGTAAGGATCTGCTTCCGGTCTTGTGAATCGAGCGAGCCTACCCACAATCCGCGCGGTGAGGAATTTATGTTGATCCGGAATAGAAAATGTTTGCCATCCGGAAAGAACCAAGGACTGGTGTGTCCGTTGTCGGCACCCTCATCCATCTTTTGTGTGACTGCTTTCGGCTGACCTCCGCCGGAAGGCACCTGATATAAGACGCTGCCATAGTCAGACCCGAATAGGATCACGCCGTTAGGACTCCATGAGCCACCCGTCATTCGTGCGGCGTCACACAGAATTGAAGTACCAGCGCCTATGTCCGCACGTTTCAGTTTGCCTTGCGAGCCGAACGCGACGGAGCGGCTATCTGGAGACCAGAATGGCTCCAGCGGATTATCACTATCCGGTATCTGCGCGACGTCACTGGAATCGAGGCTACTGACCCACAACGTCCACTTGCCATCCGGCGTTGCTGCGCTGAAAGCGACTTTGCTACCGTCTGGTGAAATGACGGCTGCGTCAGGATAGCGCTCATTGAATTCCAGATTCAGCGGAGGCACAAATGCGAGTCTCAAAGTTCGCTCCGCCGCGGGATGCGAAAAAAATTGGATTGCCGTAGCTCCCAACGCGACCACGGCAATAGCGGCCAATGTCCATAACAAGAGCGGAGACTTGGGCGCAGCGGCCTGCAGATTCGTTTGCGCCGGCGTATCTGCGATCTCTTGCAATCGCAGCTTCACATCGTGGATCGTCTGGAAGCGTTCATCTGGATCTTTCGCGATGCACGTCTTCACCAGCCGGCTCAACGCCGCCGGCGATACCGGGTGCACTTCACTGATGGGCGGCGGATCGACTGCGAGTATCTGCCCGACGATGCTCGACTGCGTCTTACCCTCGAAGGCGCGCTTGCCTGTGGCCATCTCATACAGCATCACGCCAAAGGCGAAAACATCAGACCGAGCGTCGGCCTCATGTCCTTGAATCTGCTCCGGAGACATGTACTGCACGGTGCCGATCACCGCGCCCGCAGAACTCAGCGGCGATGCGGGACTCGTCATCGTCGCCGCCGCCGCAAAGACCGAAGCCGAACCACTGCCGGCCGCAGCGGCACTCGCCGCCATTGACTTTGCCAGTCCAAAGTCCAAAAGCTTAGCCCCGGATTTTGTCAGCATCACGTTGCCGGGCTTCAAGTCCCGATGGATGATCCCAGCTTTATGAGCTTTGTGTAGCGCATCGGCGATCTCGACCGCAATCTTTAGCAATTCGTTGGTCGCTAACGGTCCGCGCTTGAGCTTGTCAGATAGCGACTCGCCCTCGAGATACTCCATGACGAGGTAATCAGTGCCGTTCTCTGAACCGACGTCATGCAGGACACATATATGTGGATGTTGAAGCTGGGAGATGACTTTCGCTTCGCGCTCGAAGCGCGCGCGCAATTCCGCGCTGGCAGTGAGCTGCGAATTCAGAATTTTGATGGCGACCGTTCGCTCGAGGCGGGTATCACGCGCGCGATACACTTCGCCCATCCCGCCTGCGCCTAGTTGTCCCCTGATCTCATAGGCACCCAGACGGGTCCCCGCAACCAATGCCATTAGTCACCTTGTGAAAATGTGTGCTGTGGATTCTACTTGAAGCCCGCAGTTTCGCTAAGCATTCTTATATCTTAGGCATATAATCCTCAGCACTCGTGTCCCTTTCATCCGGAACAAAGTTAGGTCCTTATGAGATCGTGTCCGCCATTGGCGCCGGCGGCATGGGTGAGGTGTATCGCGCGCATGATTCGCGCCTGGGACGCGACGTCGCCATCAAAGTCCTGCCGGAGACTTTCAGCGCCGACAGAGAACGCGTAGCGCGCTTCGAGCAAGAAGCCCGCGCCATCGCGACGCTGAATCATCCCAACATCGTCGCTGTCTATGACATCGGCGAGGGCGTCGGACCGCTTGGGGGCAGCCGCTACATCGTCACCGAATTGCTGGAAGGCGAGACCCTCCGCGCTAAGCTTGCCGATGGAGCGCAGCCCGTCCGCAAAGCGCAGGAGTACGCTTTGCACTTGCGCAAGGCTTGGCCGCCGCGCATGACAAGGGCATCGTCCACCGCGATTTGAAGCCGGAGAACATCATCATCAGTAAAGATGGCCGCGCAAAGATCCTGGACTTCGGCCTGGCCAAGCAGCGTGTAGAAGCTCTGGCAGCGGGCGCAACATTGACCGGAGTTCCGCAGACCACTCCCGGAATGACGCTCGGCACGATCGGGTACATGTCTCCCGAACAGGTCCGCGGGCAGGCGGCTGACCATCGTTCAGACATCTTCAGTTTTGGAGCGGTGTTGCATGAGATGTTGAGCGGCGAACGTCCGTTCAAGCGTGACACCTCCGCCGAAGTGATGACCGCGATCCTTAAAGACGATCCGCCGGAGATCGCCAGCAGCGCGACGCGCGCGATCCCGCCGGGCATTGAGCGCATCATGCGCCGGTGTCTGGAAAAAGATCCGGAACAGCGTTTCCAGTCCGCACGCGATCTGGCGTTCGCGCTCGAAGCGATGAGTGGCGTGGGTTCTTCCGGTTCGCAGCTTGGGATCGCCGGCAAAGTACAGAAGGTTTCCGTCCCACTTCCCGCGGCGCTGATCGCCGCTGGCGTCTTGATCGCCTTACTCGGCGCTGGCAGCTACGCGTACATCAAGAATGCGCATCCCGAACCGCCGGTCTATCGCCAACTCACTGCCAGCCGCGGCATGGTACGGATGGCCCGCTTCTCTCCTGACGGTCAGTCCGTCGTCTTTGGCGGCATGTGGAATGGCGAGCCAATGAAGCTCTATTCTCAGCGCACAGACGCGAGTGTCTTCAATCCCGTCGCTGCGCCAGATGCCGATTTGCTTTCGGTGTCTTCGACCGGTGAATTAGCCGTGGGCCTGAATCGCCGTTTTCCGGGATCGCACTTCATTCTGGGGACATTGGCGCGAACATCTTTTACTGGCGGCGAACCGCGCCAGGTTCTCGAGAACGTGCTCGATGCCGACTGGTCGGCTGACGGTTCCCAACTGGCTGTATCGCGGCCGGCCGGCAATCGTTTCCGCCTGGAATTTCCCATTGGCAAAGTGTTGTTTGAGACTGACGGATACATCAGCCACATCCGTTTCAACCACAAGGGCGACAAGATCGCTTTCATGGAGCATCCTGTGCCAGGCGACGACCGCGGATACGTCACCGTGATCGATCTCAACGGCAAGGCTGAACGCTTGACCCGCGATTATCCCAGCGAAGATGGTCTCGCATGGACGCCCGATGACAAAGAGATATGGTTCTCAGCGAACCAGGAGTCCAGCGGCATCCTGTACTCCACCCGCGCCGTCACCATGGATAAGAAAGACCGCGTCGTGCTCAACTCGCCGGTCAGCGTGCGTGTACAAGACATCGCCAAAGACGGACGCGCCCTGTTGGCCACTGAGAATTACCGCATTGACTCGGCGATGGGAGATATCGCCACGGGCGCTACCCGCGACCTGACCTGGGTAGACAATGCTTGGGGCCAGATCATCTCCAATGACGGCAAGTGGATGGTTTTCAGCACGCAAGAGCCCGGCGGCACCACCAACTATTCAGTCTTTCTTCGTAAGACAGACGGCTCCCCTGCGGTAAAACTCGGTGAGGGGGACGATATTGCCATCTCTCCTGACGACAAATGGGTCGTCTCAAACCTGCTGGCCGCTCACACCATCATGTTGCTGCCTCTTGGAGCGGGCGAATCGCGAAGCATTCATTCCGACACCATCGAATTCGACTCTGACCGCGCCGCACCTTTCCTGCCCGATAACAAAAGATTCTTGTCCAACGGCCACTTGGAGGGCAGGCCGGCGCGTACCTACATGCTCTCTGTGGATGGCGGAGACCCAGAGCCTGTCACACCTGAGGGAGTTGTTTTCGTTCTGTTATCGCCTGACGGGAAAACCATGCTGACACAGGATTTAGGCGGCCAGTTCGCGCTCACGCCACTCGATGGCGGCACGTCTCGTCCGCTGAGTAGCATTGCGGCGGGCGATCTTCCCGTCCAATGGATGCAAGACGGTCATACGCTCATCATCCGCCAAGCGGGCGAAACGACGGTCAACACCTACCAGGTTGATGTACAGACCGGCGCAAAGAAGCCGTGGAAAACATTCCAGCCCAAGGACAAAGTAGGGCTTCAGGGCATCTATCAGTTCCAGGTCACTCCAGACGGCGCTCACTATATGATCGTGGAGCAGCACATCTTCTCGTCTCTCTTCGTGGTGAGCGGGCTGAAGTAGCTTCGTATTGGCGGTATTTCCGCATCCCTTCCGCCGTATAATCGTCTAACCACCCATGCCCAAGGTCGTCCATGCCGCCTGCCCGCACGATTGTCCTGATGCCTGTGGTGTGCTCATCACCGTGGACGACGGCAAAGCGGTAAAGATCCAGGGCGACCAGCGGCATCCTATGACCCGCGGTTTCCTGTGCGCGAAGGTCACGAAATATATTGACCGCGTCTATGCACCGGATCGGTTGCTCTATCCGATGAAGCGGCGTCCAGGTGCTCCGAAAGGACCAGGCAAGCCGGGGCCCGAGTCATTCGAGCGTATTAGCTGGGACGAGGCGGTCGAGATTGTCACAAACAAGCTTGGCGCGATCGCGAAGGAATTCGGCCCGGAGTCCATTCTTCCCTATTCCTACGGCGGCACGCTGGGTCAACTGAACAACGCTTCGATGGACCAACGCTTTTTCCATCGCCTGGGCGCGTCGCAATTGAATCGCACGATTTGCGCTACCGCCGGCGCGGACGCACTGGTGAGCGTGCTTGGGAAGAAGCTTGGGACCGAGCCGGAGCAGTTTGCGAAATCGAAATTGATCATCGCGTGGGGCGCGAACGTTCACGGTAACAACGTCCACCTGTGGCCTTTCATTGAAGAAGCCCGGCGCAACGGCGGCAAGCTCGTGGTCATCGATCCTTATCGCACACGCACTGCGAAGTGCGCTGACTGGTATATCCAGATCAATCCTGGAACAGACGTGGCGCTCGCGCTCGGCATGATGCGCGTGATCATCAGCGAGAAACTTCATGACGCTGATTACGTGATGAAGCATACGCACGGGTTCGACGAACTTCGTGCTCGCGTAATGGAAGACACCTATTCGCCGGAGAACGTCTCGCGCCTCACCGGCATTCCTAGTGCAGACATCCTCAAGCTCGCGCGCGACTACGCGACGACTCGTCCGGCGGCGATCCGCTTGAATTACGGCGTACAGCGTTCTCAGAATGGTGGCATGGGCGTGCGCGCCATCACCATGCTGCCCTGCATTACCGGCTCGTGGAAAGATCTAGGCGGTGGACTGCAGCTCTCCACTAGCGGTGCGTTTCCGTTCGACAAAGATTCGCTGACGCGTCCTGATCTGATGTTGAAGAGCCCGCTCCGCCGTCCCGCGCGCATCATTAATATGAGCGAGCTTGGCCGGGTGCTGCTCAACACCACAGATCCGCCCATCAAAGCCGTCTTCGTTTACAACTCCAATCCCGCGGCGGTCGCGCCCAATCACAATGATGTAGTGAAAGGCTTCTTGCGTCCTGACGTATTCACGGTAGTGCACGAACAAATGTTCACTGACACCACCGATTACGCAGACATCATTCTGCCGGCCACCACATTTTTTGAGCATAAAGAGCTGCAAGGAGCTTACGGACACTACTACCTTCAGATCTCGAACCAAGCGATTGCGCCTTTGGGCGAGGCCAAATCCAATGTCGAGATGTTCCAGCTTCTTGCGCTGAAGATGGGTTTCGACCAAGGTCCCGACGGTGATCCCTGCTTCCGCCAGACCGTAGACGAAATGATCGATGGCGCGCTCACCACTTCGAATCCTTGGTTCAAAGGCATCACGCGTGAACGTCTCGAAGCCGAGCCGCAGGTCCGCATGAATTTTGCATCTTCTATGAAGCCGGACGGTGACGCAGACGCCGATGCGCACTCACTCCCATTCCGTCCCTTTGCAGACGGACAGTTCTACACTACCGATAAAAAAGCGGCGCTTTATAGCGAAGACATCAAAGCCATGGGCCTCGATCCGGTCGCCAGCTTTGTTCCGCCTACTGAGTCGCGGCACAGCAAGACGGCGGAAAAATTCCCGCTCGAACTTCTCGGCCGCAAAGCCGACAACCATCTCAATTCCACTTTCTGCAACATTCCCACGCACCAGAAGATGGAAGAATCGCACTTGCTGGAGATCAGTCGCGCAGACGCAGCCAAGCGCAACATCACCGACGGCGACCAAGTCCGCGTGTTCAACTCCCGCGGCGAGATTCTGCTGAAAGCCAGAGTAGATGGAGCTGTTCGCGAAGGCGTAGTCGCCTCGCGCCTCAATTGGCCATCACTAGCGCCCGGGAACCAACAACGCAACATCAATGTGCTGACGGCGGAGAACCTGACCGAGATCGGCGCGGGCGCAACGTTTTATTCGTGTTTGGTGGAAGTGGAAAAAGCTTGAACGCAAAAGCCTTTCAACACAAAGGACACAAGGGTCACTAAGTACACAATAAAAACTAATGAGGTTGTCGATGGCTTCCCCCCGATTTAGCCCGATACCAGACGAATTGAATGCTCTCAGCCGATTGATTCTTGATTGTGCAATTAAAGTCCACAAGAAACTCGGCCCGGGGCTACTCGAATCTTCGTACCGAGCATGCCTTGCTCACGAATTGACGACTCGAGGAGTCTCAGTAGAATGCGAAGTACCATTGCCTATCCACTATGAAGGTGTCGCTTTGGATTGTGGATACCGCATGGATATGCTGGTGAATGGCCAAGTTATTGTTGAACTGAAGACAGTAGATAGTTTGCTCGCGATTCATCGCTCTCAGCTGTTGACCTATCTGCGCCATGCAAATAAACGCTTGGGCTTATTGATCAACTTCAATCAAATACTGTTAAAGAACGGTATCGGTCGCGTGATAAATGGTTGATTTGAACCGGGCCGAATGTATGACGACGGCCAAAATTATGAAGTCTTCATCGTGTGCTTTGTGTCCATTGTGTTCTCCGTGTTGAAAGGCTTTTGACTTTCTATGCTCAGCTCATCCGAAGTTCCCGTCTCTCAATCCGCGCTCCTCGTCATCGACGTCCAGCAATCCTTCTTCGCCGGCAACAATTGGCCCCGTCGTGGCAATCCTCACTTCGAGAAGAACGTCGCCGGGCTCGTCGATCTCTATCGCGCCGCCAATCTTCCCATCTTTTTCATCATGCATACCGATCCCGATCCCGGCTTCCGCACCAATGATCCGCAGTTCAAGCTGATGGACTTTCTCAAACCGCGCGCCAACGAACCTCTGCTCATCAAGAACACGCGCAATTCGTTCACCAGCACCACTCTGCAAGCCGATCTCATTCACCTCGGCGTGCGTAGGGTGGTCATCACCGGCATCCAGACCGAGCAATGCTGTGAAACCACCGCGCGCGTCGCGGCCGACCTCGGCTATGCAGTTGACTTCGTCACCGAAGCCACGCAGACTTTCCCAATACCCAATCATGACAAGCCGGGCGAAGAGCTGGGCACGGACGCTATCCGCGAACGGACCGAATACGCGTTGCGGCGGCGGTTCGCGCGCATCGCGACAGTAAACGATATCGAGCGCGACCTGCGCGCAGCGGGTTTGCTTGCTCGATCATCGGTTGGCGCCTGACAGATCTTAGTTAGTCATTCTCTACGCGTTTGCGCGAAAAAACAGGGTGACTCAACTGTAGAAGTTTCAACCCGTTCAAAACTAGGTTTATTCCCACTACTCCCGTATAATCAGAGCTTTCCGCCCATTACTCACATTTGCAAGATTCCCGGGCGGCCGCATTCTTCTATTGGTGATATTGCGCTAGGACATCCAAGTTGCCCTCATTCGTAATGTTTAGATATATCTCTAGATTTACGGCAGCCATTGGGCTGCAATGCCTCATATTCCTGTCTCTTACTCCCTTTTTAAGCGCTACCCAGCAACAGCAGATCGTTACGGAGATCGCCGTTCACGGCGCGCGTCGCATCCCTATCGAGACCGTCCGCGCCAGAATGTTCACACGCGCGGGCGATGTGTATGACCAAGCCTCCTTGGAACGCGATTTCTCTTCACTCTGGAACACGGGATACTACGACGACCTGCGTTTTGAAAAAGAAGACACCAGCAAGGGTGTGATCATTCACGTTTACGTGAAAGAGAAACCCACCATCCGCACCATTGATTATCTAGGTCTCAATGCGGTCTCGAAGAGTGACGTGCTCGACCGCTTCAAGAAAGACAAAGTCAGTTTGACCGTCGAGAACCAATACGACCCTACGAAAGTAAAGAAAGCTGAAGTCGAACTCAAAGAGATCCTTGCCGAACACGGACGCCAGTTCGCCACCATCCGCACTGAGATCCATCCCATCCCTCCGGCGGCTGTGGGAATCACCTTCAACATTAAAGAAGGCCCGCGCGTAAAAGTGGGAAAGATCCGTTTCAAGGGCAACGAGAAGTTGAAGAGCCGCGAGCTGCGTTCTGCCATGAAGAACCTGAAGCCTATCGGCATTCCGCACTCTATCTTTTTTGAGAATCTTTTTGCCCGCACCTACGACTCCACCAAGCTGCAAGAAGACACTGAGCGCGTCCGCCAGGACTACCAACAGCACGGATACTTCAAAGCCGTGGTTGAAGATCCCACCACCGATCTGCATGACACAAAGCCTGGTCTCTTCCGCATGCCATTCAAGCACCATGAAGCGGGCAAGGCCGTGGACATCACCATGCCCGTGGAAGAAGGCGATCAATATCGCCTTGCCGGCATCACTTTCAAGAACGGCAAGGTCGGCGTGAACACTGCTGCTCTGCGTCGTCTCTTTCCCATGAAAGACGGCGATATCTTCGATACCAGCAAAGTGCGCAAAGGCTTGGACAATCTCACCAAGGCCTATGGCGAACTCGGATACATCAAGTTCACGGGCGTTCCAGATACTGAGATCGACGAAGCCAACAAGAAGATCAGCCTCGCCATTGACCTTGATGAAGGTTCGCAATACTCGGTGCGCCGCATCGAGTTCAGCGGCAATACCACTACGCGTGACAAAGTCATCCGCCGTGAGCTTCCGCTCGAAGAAGGCGGCGTTTACAACAGTAAATATTGGGAGTTCGGCCTGCTTCGCCTGAACCAGTTGCAATATTTTGACGAGCTGAAACCCGATAAAGACACTGACATCAAGCAGGACGATACCAATCACACCGTCGACCTCACGCTGAAGGTCCACGAAAAGGGAAAGAACAGTATCGGCCTTACCGGCGGAGTCAGCGGGCTCGAAGGCGCGTTCATCGGCCTCAACTACTCCACCAATAACCTTCTGGGCCGCGGCGAAACGATGGCCATCGAAGCTGATACTGGCAGCGTGCAGCGCAACATCCGCTTCTCATTCACCGAGCCGTATCTTTTTGACAAGCCTTATAACCTCGGCTTCGCTGTCTTCAGCAGTCGATACAGTTACAACCAGGCGCAGCAACTGTCAGTCTTGCAGAACCAGCAGTTGAACTTGCCGCAGAACGTGCTGGACACTTTGCAGAACTACACGCAGAGTGACACCGGCTTCAGCGTCTCATTGAGTTATCCCATCAAGCGGTCTCTGAAACGCGTAGGCATCAGCTATCAGCTTGACCGGGCGTCGATCACCACGTTCAGCACCGCGTCGTCAGACTTGTTCCAGTTCCTCGCGTTCCGCAATGTCTCCGGACCGAACGCCCTCGAAGGCGTGATCACCAGCAAGCTGGTGCCGTCATTCAGTTTCAGCACCATCGACAATCCACAACGCGAGCACTCCGGCAAAAGCCTTTTCGTAGGCGGCGAATTCTCCGGCATCGGCGGCAACGTGGCCGCTATCCGCCCTATCGTGGAATGGAAGCAGTTCATTCCCATGCACCACTTCCATCCTGATCATGATGGCCAGCAAAGTCTCGGCTATCGCATCACCGGCTCATTCATCACCGGATATCGCGGTTTGGTCGCGCCTCCACAAGAGCGCTTCTACACCGGCGGCGACACTGACCTGCGCGGATTCGACACTCGCACGC
The DNA here is from genome assembly GCA_025935035.1 of Terriglobales bacterium. GTDB lineage: Bacteria > Acidobacteriota > Terriglobia > Terriglobales > Acidobacteriaceae > JAICLA01. The sequence continues at coordinate 797 of JAICWB010000044.1, read as the reverse complement.
TGTCACCTTACGTCCTGCTCGATGACGTGGTCCAGATGCCGCTTACCAATCCCGACGGCACCGCCGTTCCGCTCGATCCGACGAACCCTCGCCGTGGCTCAGTCACCGTTCCCATTCCCATCAAACGCATCACGGTTCCCGGCGGCGATACATCCATCGGCACCAATCTTGAATACCGCATGAACGTGATCGGACCCGTCACGTTGGCGGCATTCGCCGATACCGGCTTCAACTTCGTGCTGAACGATTCACAGTTGCGGTTGACCGACACGCAGGTCAACACCCTCAACAACACCGCGTTTGGCTGCGCCAGTGTCGTGGTCGGCGTCGGCTGCACCGGTGGGATCCTGCCCGGACAGCCCGGCGGACTACCTGTCTATACCGGAACGCTGCATCCGCTGGATGGCACTAATTTCATTCCCCGCATGTCCACCGGCCTGGAATTGCAAGTCATCCTGCCCATCGTGAACGCGCCCTTCCGTATTTACTACGCATACAATCCGCTTCGGCTTGATACCATCACCACCGGCAGCAACGTGATGACCCGCTCCATGTTCCCGGCAGGCGCCGCGGGCGACTTCACCTTCCATCAGGCACAACAAAGTTTCGCGCCCGAATATCAGTTGAAAGAACCACGGAAGACATTTCGGTTTACCGTGGCAACCACCTTCTAACGCTTTCGATAGTGGCATTCTGCGCACATGACGGGGCCCATCGTGAATGGCGGCTCAGCCATTCCCGAATGGCGCAACTCGTCCTTTAACGGCACTTCATGGCGCTCGCCGGTTCGGTAGATG
>JAICWB010000329.1 GCA_025935035.1 Terriglobales bacterium | reverse complement strand
TGCGTAGTTATGGCGTCTGCCGTCATGGCTCCTGCCATGAACGTGAGTTGCATCGCGGTCCTGGGTTGGCGGATGAACTGGCGGAAGCCGAGCGGTGCCGCGCGTTCCGCCGATGCACTGGTGGAAACCACGATCGGGTGAAACTTTGTTGTCTGGCTAGAAGAGGTAAGGCTAATACTGTTGAAGTCTTGGGCGCCGGCGATGCCGGTGAGGCAAACGATCAATACGAGTAGGCGTTTCAAGGGTCACATCCGTTGGCGATATTTGAAATGAGTTGCCAGCGAAAGGATTGTGATCCCTATTCAAAATCGACACGCGAACAACCACAACAAAACCAGAGTAGATGCTTTTCGAAGACGATGCTGAGCAAAGAGGCTCACATTTGAAAAACAGATTGCGAAGGTCGCGCAGCTGTTTAGTGGGAAGACGCCGCAGTCGTCTGGCGAGATTAAAGTGTGCCCGGATGAGGAGGCGCGAACTAACTAAGAATGTCGAAAGCGCCTTTGGTAGCCTTGTGCGTATCGGCGAATACTACCGACAACTCTTCCGGCCATTCCTTCCGTGGTACTTGCAGGTCAGGCATCGGTTTAGCCTGGAATAATTTGCGACACGGCTTTGCCAGCATCCGCGCCCATTGAGTCGCATTCGTACGGCGCGCGCTATCCGTCGCGATTCCCGTGCTGGCATACATCTGCCGATACAACTTTGAGATGAACATGAAGGCCAGCCGCGCCCTTAAAGTCGGAGTGCAGTTGGAGCGTTTCCAGATCGCTGACAAGCTATAGAAGTCGTCCCAAACACCTTGCGTGCGCTGCCGCAATTCCTCCGAGTTCATGGTCGGATGAGGCATGAACATCTTCGGCCGCTTGTCTGCTGGTATGAGCCAGTACCGAGTCAAGGGAATGCCGTCCACTTTCGGTCCATCCTCGCCTTGTTCCTTCTCCCATTTTGCAAAATCGACGGTGCCCGGGAATGGCGTAAGCATTACGAACTGTGCGAAGGTGAGGCCCGCACGGCGCGCAAGATCGAACGTCGCTTCGAAGGTGTTCTCGCGGTCGGTCGGCAGTCCAAAGATGAACGAGCCCAGGATATGGATGCCGTGGTCGGCGAACTTCTGCAGTCGTTGGACCAGGTCTTCGCCGGAGCAGTTGAAGTCCTTATGGACGGCTTTCAGTCCTTCGGGTGTGACCGCCTCCACGCCTACCAGTGCGCCTTTGATCTTGGCATTGCGCATCGCCTCGAGGAATTGCGGGTCTTCCGCCGATTCCATCGTTATCTGTGTGAAGAAGATCATGTCTGTGGGAAGAGCGGCTAACCGTGACATCAGCTCAAACCGCTCAGCGCGTATGCGTTTAAGCTCATCGACCCGAAGTTGATTGTTCTGCCGCTCCGCCAGTCGGATGTCCGTAAGCGATACGGGATAGAAATTGTCATCAGCTAGCGCAATGAACCGGAATCCCATGCGCCTGAGTTCCACGATCTCCGCGATCACGCTATCGGACGGCCGTTGGCGCGGCTTTTGGCCGTCAGTGCGCCAAACAGAGCAGAATGAACAATGTTTCGGACAGCCGCGCACCGTTTGCACTGACGCCCACATGTAACTATCAGGCGGCAGCAAGTCCCAGCGTGCCGCTTTGAATTGCTCTGCGGCGATCCGCCCACCTTCATATATATGTTGCGGCGCGCCCAGCTTACAGTCTTCCAGCGCCAGTCCCCAAGCGACATCGCCATCACCTTTTACTACGGCATGCGCGGCTCCGCGCTCGAAAGCTTCCTCTGAATACAGTGTTGCTTGAATACCGCCGAAGACCACCCATGCGCCCCGTTGGCGCGCAAGTCTTCCCACTGTGTATCCGCGGAGAGCGTTGCCGGTGTGAATACCGATACCCACTACGTCACCCGGCTGCACGCTGAGTGGATCGAAATGCTTGAGCGTCTCATCGCAAATGATGGGATCGCCGAAGGAGCGAGGAGTCGCGCCGGCAAGTACGTAGAGCCACCGAGGAGTAATGACCGCAGTTCCAAAAGCAGTATCACTAGGATTGATAAGGTGAATTCTCATGGGGTGTGCAAAACAGACCAACCCCTACGTTATCGAGGAGGGGGAGGGGCTGACTGTGCAATATTGCTCACCTTAGGCAAAGAGCCTTTTGAGGTTTTTGCCGAACCGAAAATCCGGACAGGCTAGCCGCCTGTCCGGACATGTATTCACGTTCTGTGCTTTTGATCGCCTCTATTTGCGTCTTCGCGGACGTGGTGCCGGTTGTTCCGCGATCTGTGTTCCTTGTTCATTGAACGTAGCTCCGGCGGGGACCAGCCATATCTGTGCCTGCTGAGTTCCGTCATTACCGGTGCGAGTCTCGATGCGGCTCGCATCCACGCCTTTTTCATTCACGAGATATGCCTTGGCATTGAAAGCGCGTTCAGATGAAAGACGTGACGGATCTTTTTCAGAAGCATCAGCCTCGCCAATGATCACTGCCTTTGCATCAGAGTCACGCTGCAAGCGCAGCGCGACTTCATCGAGAATGGCTTTAGCGGCGTTGTCAACGCGCGGGCTGTTCTTCTTGAAATCGACCTGG
>JAICWB010000054.1 GCA_025935035.1 Terriglobales bacterium | reverse complement strand
CCTTACCGCGTCACCGGCCGGCGCGGGCGCGGCTTCACTGCTCACGCCGTGGAATCTTGGTGCTACGCCTGACACAGGCGGCGGTGTCCCCCAGTAAAGGTGAGTCTTTCACAGCCGATATTTCGTAGGTTGTACTGCAATCCTATTGTCACTGGGCCTGCTAATAGCTGTTTAATCTTGTTTGGAGTCATGATGAATCCGCGTATTTTCGCAATCTTAAAAGCGGCGATGTTCGCCGTGGTATTTTCCGCGGCAGCCATAGCGCAGACCGGAACAGGCACGCTTCGCGGCGTAGTCTCTGATCCTTCAGGTGCAGTGGTCCCGCAAACTACGGTGATCGTTACATCTGCCAGCGGCCAGACTTACACAGGCGTCTCTTCTAAATCCGGCGTGTACGAGATCAAAGACCTGCCTGCGGGACATTACACGCTGGATGCGTCCTCAGCCGGCTTTTCGCTCAGCGCCGTCCCGGAGATTGACATCACTTCCGGTCAGGTCACGCAAAAAGACGTGAAATTTGACATCGCCGTCCAACAGGAGAAGGTGAACGTCGAAGAATCAGGCAATCAGGTGGACGTTTCTCCTGGCAATAACGTGGGCGCGGTTGTGCTGAAGGGCAAAGATCTTGATGCGCTGTCTGATGATCCTGATGAACTTCAATCCGACTTGGCAGCATTGGCGGGACCGGCCGCAGGGCCGAACGGTGGCCAGATCTATATTGACGGCTTCTCAGGCGGCCAGCTTCCGCCGAAGTCCGCTATTCGCGAGATTCGTATCAACAGCAATCCATTCTCCGCGCAGTTCGACCGCATCGGATTCGGACGCATTGAAGTCTTCACCAAACCGGGCTCTGACAAATTTCATGGCCAGATCCAACTCAACGATAATCACTCCTTCTTCAACGCGGACAACCCGTTCGCCAAGGTGATTCCCGACTATCACACGGACATGGTGAGCGGGAACATCAGCGGCCCGATTAGCAAGAAAGCCTCATTTTTCCTGAACGTGCAGCAACGCAATATTCAGGATGCATCGATCATCAATGCCGTGATCCTTGATCTGGCGCTGAACCCTACGCCGTTCAATGATGCTGTGCTGAAACCGAACACGCGCACCAGTATCACGCCGCGTGTTGACGTTCAATTGACTGACAACAACACCCTGAGCGCGCGTTATGAATTCAATCGCAGCGCGCAGGATGGCTTGGGGCTGGGCGGATTTGACCTCGCCAGCCTGGCCTATAACACCCACAACATTCAGCACGAGGTGCAGATCAGCGACACGCAGACCATCAACCCCACCACCATCAATGAAACCCGTTTCCAGGTGGAGCACAGTACCAACAGTTCCACTTCCAATACGTTGGCGCCCACTATCAACGTGATCGGAGCCTTCACGAGTGGCGGCAATTCGTTGGGTATCGCCGCGGTGGATACAAACGCCTACGAAATACAGAACTACACCTCGATGAATCGCGGGAAGCATTTCATCAAGTTTGGAGCGCGCATCCGCGCCACACAGCTTTCCAATACTTCAACCGGCGGATTCAACGGCACCTTCACTTTTGATTCCTTGGCCGCATACCAGATCACCCAGCAGGGAATCGCCAAAGGTCTCACTGCAGCGCAGATCCGTGCTGCGGGCGGCGGTGCTAGCCAGTTCTCCATCACCCAAGGCCAGGCTTTGGCAGAGAACACGTATGCTGACGCCGGACTCTATGTAGAAGATGATTGGCGCATCCGCCCGAACCTGACCGCGAGTTATGGCCTGCGGTACGAGACGCAGAACGGTATCGGTGACCATCTCGACTTCGCGCCGCGGCTTGGCATCTCGTGGGGACTGGGCAGCTCGAAGAGCACACCCAAAACAGTGATCCGCGCGGGCTGGGGCATCTTCTATGACCGCTTCTCGCAGAATTCCATCTTGCAAGCGCAGCGCTTGAATGGTGTGAACCAACAGCAGTTCGTTGTGAACTCGCCGGATTTCTATCCCAATATTCCGAGCGCCGCCGCACTGGCCGGCGCGATCACCTCGCCGACCATCTACCAGATATCGCCCAACATCCGCGCACCTTATAACATGCAAGGGGCTCTGACGGTGGAGCGGCAACTTTCCAAATCAGCAACTTTGTCAGTCTCATATATCAACTCGCGCGGGATACACAACTTTGATATCCGCAACATCAACGCACCCCTTCCGGGAACTTACACCGGCCCCGGCACCGGCATTCGGCCGTTGGGCAATGCTGACAACGTTTACATGTACGAATCAGAGGGCATTTTCAAGCAGAATCAGCTGATCGCCAACTCCACCATTCGCTTGGGACAACGTCTCTCCCTCGCCACCTACTACTCGCTGAGCTTTGCCAACGCCGATACTTCCGGCGGATTCCCGACCAACAGCTATGACCTCAAGGCGGATTACGGCCGCGCGAGTTTTGACGTGCGCAACCGTTTCTTTATCGGCGGCTCGGTCAGCGCGCCATGGGGCGTCCGCCTGTCGCCGTTCATCACCGCAAGTTCCGGCGCTCCCTTCAACTTCACCACTGGACAAGACTTGAACGGTGACTCCATCTTCAATGACCGTCCATTCTTTGCCTCAGGTACGGGACCTGGAATCGTAGTCAGCCAGTTCGGAACGTTCAGCGCCATTCAGCAGCCCGGCGCAGCGATTGTTCCTATCAACTACGGCAATGGCCCAATGCAGTTCACGGTCAACCTGCGTGTGAGCAAGACCATTGGTCTCGGCCCGAAGATCGAGAGTGCTGGCGGCCGTCGTGATGGCGGCGGTGGGGGCGGCGGAGACCACGGCGGTGGCCCTCGCGGTGGTGGCGGAGCAGGTGCCGCGATAGCGCGTGGTGGTGGCGGTGGCGGACCCATGGGCGGCATCTTCAACAATGCCACCACACCGCACAAATACAACCTGACGCTGTCAGCAGGTGCGCGCAATCTTTTCAATCGTGAGAACCTAGCGCCGCCTATCGGCAACCTAAGCTCGCCGTTATTCGGTACCTCCAACGCGCTGGCGGGTGGCGGCTTCGGCCCCGGCGGCAGCAGCGCTGCGAACCGTCGGATCGATCTGCAGGTGCAGTTCAACTTCTAAAAGCAGTGTTCGGTATTCGGTTATCGGTCGTCGGTTAAATCCGGCGGCCGATTTTGTTTTACCGATAACCGAAAACCGATGACCGACAACCCACTGAAAACTGATAACCTGTTTCGCTAATGGCCATCGCACTGCTTTTTCCCGGACAAGGTTCCCAATCGGTCGGCATGGGTAAGGAATTTGCCGATAAGTATCCAGTAGCGAAGCAGACATTCGAAGAAGCCGACGCTGCGCTCGGATACAAGCTTTCGCAACTATGCTTCGAAGGCCCAGAGGACCAGCTCAAGCTCACCGAGATAACCCAACCGGCGATCCTGACTGTATCTATTGCCGCCTATCGGGTGCTCCTGGAGAAAACACCGGATCTGAAACCCGCGTTCGTCGCGGGACATTCGCTTGGCGAGTACTCCGCGCACGTTGCCGCGGGCACTTTAAGTTTTTCCGATGCGGTGCGTACCGTGCGCAATCGCGGAAAATATATGCAGACGGCGGTCCCCGTTGGAGTGGGCGCAATGGCAGCCATCCTCGGCATGCCCATCGATCAACTGAGTGCGGTATGTTCTCACGCCGCGCAAGGCGAGGTCGTCTCGCCGGCGAACGTCAACTCTCCCGATCAAATCGTGATATCGGGGAGTGCCGCAGCGGTACAACGCGCGGCAGATTTGGCTAAAGAGCGCGGCGCTAAGCGTGCCATCCTACTGCAAGTGAGCGCACCTTTCCATTGCGCGTTGATGCAGCCCGCGCAAGATTCCCTGGCGAAAGATCTTGCCGCGCTCGCGTTCGATGCACCGAACACTCCGGTGGTCAAGAATATAGATGGCCTTCCCACATCATCCGGCGACGAAGCTCGCACCGCATTAGTCAGCCAAGTGACCGGCGCTGTGCAATGGGTAAAGTCAATGCAGACGCTGACCTCCTCGGGCGTAGACACGTTCATCGAGGTCGGCCCGGGCAAAGTGCTGTGCGGACTCATGCGCCAGATCGATCGCAGCAAGAGCTGCATGAACGTGGAAGATGAAGCCAGCTTACAAAAGACGGTGCTGGCCGTCAGTTCTTAAGGCCCCAACACCAATCTCTGAGGTCTTCATGCTTTCACGTCTAGCTTGTATCGCTACCGTTCTTTTGACTACGTCATGTATCGCTCAAACAACTCCCGAGTTCCCGAATTTTCTTGTCACGTCCGAATGGTTAGCCTCGCATCTCCACGATAAGAACCTCATCATCCTCGAAGTGGATGATGCGATGGATGACACGCGCGGCCATGCTCACGACAAGACCACCGGACACATCCCCGGCGCGCAGTACATTGCAATGTCGGACGTATCCGCGCCGCGCGATCCGTCGCATAAGATCCCGGCACTAGAGCTTCCTGCGGATGACGTTCTGGTCAGAGATCTGGAAGGCTTCGGCATCTCGAATGATTCGCGTGTGGTCATCTATGCGAATGAGGGTTCTTTTTCAAATGCTACACGCATCTTTTTTGTACTCGATTACGTCGGTCTCGGTGAGCACGTTTCGCTTCTGGATGGCGGAATTTCGAAGTGGGCGGCAACAGGACGCAAAACTGTGACTGATCTTACAACAAAGAAAGAAGAAGGGCACATCACGCCGTTCTTCAACCGCGAGGATAAAGTCGATGCGGATTGGCTGAATTCACACTTAAACGATACGAACCTCAATTTGTATGATCTACGCAGCCTTGAACGCTACACGGGCGAACAGATAAAACCTTATCCGCGGGGCGGGCATATACCCGGCGCGGTCTATTTAGATCTGGGCAAGTTCTTCAATGAAGACCGAACTTTCAAATCGCGTGATGAATTGATGACGCTCTTCCGATCCCTGGGCTACAAAGACGGCAATACCGTCGTGCCATATTGCTTTGTTGGTCAGAATGCGACGGTGCCATACCTCGCCGCGCGCATGCTTGGCTTTAAAGTTCGGCTCTATGACGGTTCTTGGGATGAGTGGTCGAGAAGGCCGGAATTGCCCGTCACTACCGGCACAAAACCGTAGGTCTATTCTTCGTATTCATCAGAACCCTGCACCCAAAGGAATGACTGGATATCGATCATGTCACGGGGTTTCATGTCGCGTAAGTCGAGGCGCACTTTGTCTGCAAAGCCCAGGAGATGGGAGTAGCTCTCGGCGTTCGGGCGGGATTTGTATTGGAAATCGAATCCGTATTCTTGTGCGGCGCGTTTGGTGACCATCGGCTTCAGAAAGAAGTGCTCTACGGGTTGCGCGATGAATCCGAATACTGTCACAACCGGCCATGTAAGGACGCGGGTCTGCTTGCGTGGAAGGCCACCCACAACTTCGATCCAGCGCTGGAACTTTCGTTCAACACTTGCGGAGCCATAGAGAAGCTCATACAGTCCCTCCGCGAAGGCTTTCGCTCCTTCCGCAGGCTTTACCGCATCTCGTAGCGCCATCTTTTCGAAGGAGAAAAGAAGGTTCGTGCGTGATTCGATGCGAACCGCTCGCGCGGCCACTTCAGCGTATTGGCCGTCGGCGATCAGGGCCTTCATTTCTGTGCGGCTGAGTTGTTCCTGCCACTGCTGGTGGGCCGTCCATTTATATCCGCGCTCCCAGTCAATGTAGGTCTCGTCGCGGAACCCGCCGGGAAAGAAACGTAGGAATTTCCTGCGGCAACGCATGGCGTCCTTAGTCAGGTTTGCCGGAGCAATAGTCTTTGGCCCGGAGGTAACTCGATTAATGCTTTGCGATTGTGAGTTGCTGACACGCGCCATACTCATATGATTCGCGGCACGCACCGAAGGCTGTCAGTGGTGATGCATGTTGCTGACGGGCCTAAAACGCAGGAACACTGCTACACCCGCCGGATGCTCGCCGTAACGCGATTTCAGAGAGTCAGGAACCCCGTACCACGTCACTTGCGCGCCCAGTGCGGTCGAGACGTGGGGAAGAAGAGGTACTTCGCGGTCATAACCCAGGCTATATGCTTGAACGCGTCCGACGATGTTTTCTGCGAATGCAGGCGGCTCCGGGTTTTTGCCCAGCAACAATTCGTTTGTGCGGTCTACGTTCTCTATGCGTGTCCAAATACGGTTCTTTTCCTTAAAGCGCAAGGTCGATTCCGCCAGATAGCTGTTCCAGACAAGTTGCGATGGCAGGTTGCGGTTACGTCCCCAGAGCAACATGGACGACCATTCACCGTGGGCGGTCGGTAGGTTGTACATCAACGAGGCGGTCATGCGTTCGATGTCTTCGTCAGCATGCAGCGCTTCTGGACTAGCCAGCCTTCCGAAGGAGTATTGCGCACTCCAATTCGTTGCGGGATTGACCGTGAAGCGCGTGGACCAGGAATCGATGCGTCCGGATTCAATGTTCCAACGGTTCTCGTCCGGCTCTCGACCGTGAAAGCCAGAGGCTTCTAGGCGGAAGAACTTGTGCGTTAGTGCGACCGTCAGCACGTCGGCCGCGATGTGCGTGGAATCCTGCAGGTGATGGCCGAGTGGCGCAAGCGGATCTTCTGATGCTGACGCGCGATGTGGAAATGCAGCGGGCCCAAGCGCCGGATCGCCCATAGGTGCGGCGTAGAGGGTCAGCACAGTGTCGTCGCGCAGTTTGAAATCGTAGATTGCCGCGATCTCCATGAAGAGGTCGTGCGGATGTTGCCCGTCAATGATGGACCTGCCGAACGCAGTCTCGCCTTGCTGAAACAATTCCGGATAGTAACGGCCGGTCACGGTCGCCGGTTCGAGGCTGAGCATAGTGCGAAACGTTATCTGGCCGCGCTTGCCGATATCGCGCTGAGCCATGGGCATGAACCAGCTGGTGGAAAAGATTTTGTCCGCGCCGCGCGGCCCGCTCTGTTGCTGCGCGGTGATGAACGCTGTGCCGTGGAACATGAATCGCCATTTGGCGCGTTCCCACATAAGCATTGGGGGCGAATCTGATTCTGGCCCGGCAGTGGTGCCGCTGGTGGCATGATGCAGCGTCTCGGTGATCATCGGCTGTGAGTCTTGCTTTTGCTCTCGCTGCATGCCGGGCATGTTCATGCTATCGTGCTGCGCGAAGGCGGCAACAGAGGAAAGCAGCACGGCACAGATCGAACCGAAGCGCACCAGCATTGGATGGCGCGATTCGCCAAAAGGAAGCAGGTTACCGCGAATCAATCCGCGTGCGCCATCTTTTCGTGGGCGATCTCTTGCTCGATCTTGGAGTTGATCTTTGTGTCAGCGAACTGCGCGGCCACGCGGATGGCGTTCTTGATCGCGGTCCCATTCGAGGAACCGTGCCCTACGATGCAGACTCCCTTGAGGCCCAGCAGTGGAGCCCCGCCGTACTCGGCGTAGTCGAGACGTTTCTTGAAATCAGCGAAGGCCTTTTTCGAGAGCAGAAAACCGACTTGCGACGAGATGGTGGACTTCAGAGATTCTTTCAACAAGAAGCGCACCGCTTCCACCAGACCTTCAGAGACTTTCAGGGCGACGTTGCCGATGAATCCATCGCACACAATTACGTCTGCGTTGCCGTTATAGAGATCGCGTCCTTCCACGTTGCCGACGAAGTTGATGGGCAGGCGCTTCAGTAGCGGATACGCATCCTTTGTGAGATCGTTGCCTTTGGATTCTTCTTCGCCGACGCTCAGCAATCCCACGCGCGGGCGCGGAATATTGAAGATGCTACGCGAATACATCTCGCCCATGATGGCGAACTGTTCGAGGTTCTGCGGCTTGCAATCGACGTTTGCGCCGACGTCAACAAGGATAGTTGCTGTCCCTTTGGAGGAAGGAAAGACTGCCGCTAATGCGGGACGATCGACGCCCGGCAGTGCGCCGAGCACCATTTTTGCCGTTGCCATTGCGGCGCCGGTGTTGCCGGCGGTGGTGAATCCGGCAGCGATGCCTTCGCGCACCAAGCGCAAGCCAACGCGCATGGAAGAATCGCGCTTGCTGCGAACGGCACTGGCGGCTTTCTCGTCCATGCCGATCACTTCTGTTGCATTGACGATCTCAATGGGAAGACGCGACGCGGCCGGATGATGAGCCATCTCCGCGCGGAGCTGGTCTTCACGACCGACGAGCAACACGCGCACGTCGTAGTGTCGCGCGGCGAGTATGGCGCCTTCGACCTCTGGTTTTGGGGCCTTGTCAGACCCCATCGCGTCAACCGCTATGACGGTGGGCATGGGCTAAGGGCAGTAAGTGTATAGCAGAGAAGTAAAGTTCGAGAAGTGTCGATTGCCGAGCCCCCCTATCGCCGCAAAAAGCAAAAACGCGGCGATAAGGATGGGGCGCAGTATCACTTAGCGTTCTTTCTCTACGTCGAGCACTTCGCGGCCTTTGTACGTTCCGCACTTGGGGCAGGCGCGATGCGGCATCTTCTTCTCATGGCAGCTGGGGCACTCAGAGAGTGACGCCGCGGTCAGGAAATCATGGGCGCGACGCTTTGCGGTGCGCGCTTTGGAATGTCTGCGTTTCGGATTAGGCATTGCGATACCTTACTTTCGTTAAATTCTGAAATCGTTACTGCTTCAACTTGTCTTTCAAACCCGCCAGCGCCGCCCATCGTGGATCACTCGGCTTGGCGCATGAACACTCGCCCATGTTCTTGTTCTGGCCGCACTGGGCACAGAGGCCCTTGCATTCTTCCGTGCACAGGATCTGCATGGGCAATGCCAGGAAGATCTGCTCTTTCAAAACTTCTTCCAGCTCGACGCCTTCGCCCTTGTAGTAACCGATCTCGCTCTCCGCCTCGTTGATCGAGACGTCATCTTCGCGCTGCATCGTGCTCAGCGGCCGATATAGAAGGTCAAAGTCACCGGAGAGCTCTTGTACCACCGGTTCGACGCAACGTGCGCATCGCAACTCTACTTGCGTGGCAAACTTGCCGACCACGCGGATGTCCTTCACTACCTGCTTGCCACCGTGATGCTCTTCGAGGAGCTCGGCACGTCCTTCGGCGGTCAGAGGTGCTTTCTGGACCGCTTCCTCGCCGAGGTCGATCTTGCCGGGGGCGTACGTCTCCGCAAATTCGATCTTGCGGAGTTCAAGGTCATGTAGCGAGAACAGCATCAGGGTCAACCGCCGTTTTTTAGCCCCTAAATGACTGAACCGGCTATCAGCCGGTCACGGTACGGCACGGGGATCAACAGCTAAACACTGCTTAATCAGCGAAATATAGGATAAATGGCACCTCGCCGGAGTGTCAAACGGGGACGCGGGTACCCCTCCCCCATATACATTGCAAATTCCTTAGAATCAAACGTTTGCGAAAAAACGGTCTGCAAAATAGTCAAAACACAAACGATACGCGCAAATATTTGATTCAAATGTAGTTAGCTCAAAGAGCAATCCCGAAAATAAGGGAATAACTATTAATAGAACGAGTATGGGAGTTAAGTCAAGCGATTCCGAGCTATAATGTGCGACTCGTGCCCCCCATGCCAAAGCCGCCGAGTTTCTGGTACTACGCTATCGCATCGCTGATGGCAGCCTGCATTATGGGCTTAGGATTCTGGTCGCAAGTCAAAAGCGATTTCGGTTGGGCTGATACAGGATTTGCATTCATCGTGGGAGTTTTCTGCATGTTCATTCTTCGCCTGTGTAAGGAATGGATATCGCATCCAAATCTGCTAGTTAAGGCGCCGCTATATTGCGCGGTGTTTTTGTTTGTGCTTAGCATAAACTTCACAGACAAATTTGTCCTTCACCATAGAAATATTTCATCACTCGAAGCGTGGCAAGGAATAGGGTTCGCCATCCCAATCGGCATATTCTTCGCGCTCAGTGCCAGACCGGTCCAGTCGCCAGAAAAGTAGCGAAGGCTATTGCCGTTTCCAAGTAATGTCTTCGTCATTCCTGCGTTCGATGAGCTTATCTACTTTGCCGTTAGGGTCGCGCTCGAATAGCGTGCGGCCTCCCACTCCTTTGCGGAAGAAGATGGGCGCGGCTTCGGGGATGAGTTCTACTTTCGGGCGATCACCTTTTTGTTCGAAGAGTTTGTTGCCCTCTTGCGTGACGACGACGGTCTTGCCTGGAGCCAATTGGTAGGTGCCTAAGAAGTCTTTGAGTTCGCTTGCCGTCACTTTGCCGGGCGCTGGGTCCTGGTAGTAGCGCATGGTCTGGCTGGCGACGATCTTCCATTCGCCGTTGCGGCGCAGCCATGTGTCAACGGTGTGATAGCGGGCGTGTATCTCGTGTCCGTAAACGGTTTCAACTTCATTCATCACGTAACCGAGAATGGCTACGTTGCCCTCGATGCGGCTTTGCGGACCTTCAACTTTGATGGTGCCGGAAAAGCCAGGCGGCAGCGGGGTGATGTCGGCGACGAGGGCCTTCTTGTCCATGGTGCGGCCTTTCTCGTCAAAGAACATGGCATCGTCAGCGAAATATTTCTTGAACGGCGCTTGATCGCCGTTGCCGACGGCGTCAACGATCTCTTGGGTGCGGCGGACGAGTTCGGCTTGTGTGATGGATTGGGCGTGGGCGGTGGTTGATGTGATGGCGCAAAGGAACAATAAAGCGAGTCGTTTCATGGTAGGCCTCGGAGAAGTTTCTGGTTTCTTGTTTCTAGTATGTTTTGCGAGAAGCAGATTGTTGGACGTGGTGCTTGTGCGAATCGTTTGCAGTGAAATAGGGGTCCTTCGCTTCGCTCAGGATGACAAATTGCATACTGTGGAGCGACTTCACCTCAACAGGATGACAAATGCTAAGCGTAGAGTAGAATCCATCGCTCAGGAGAAAGACATGTCAAAAGACTTGCAAGGGAAAGTTGCGATCATCACGGGTGGGACGACGGGAATTGGTCGCGATACGGCGGTGCTGTTCGCCGAAGCGGGTGCGAAGGTGGCCATCGCCGGACGCCGCGAGAAGGAAGGCAATGAAACATTGGCTATGGTGAAGAAGGCCGGTGGTGACGGCTTCTTTTTGAAGACTGACGTTGCCAAGTCGGCTGACGTGCAGGCGCTGGTGCGCGCCACCCTGGAGAAGTACGGACGCGTGGATTGCCTGTTCAATAATGCCGGCATCGAGGGCGTGTGGGCGCCGATCGTGGAACAGCGTGAAGAAGATTTCGCGCAGGTGATCGCCATCAACCTGACTGGTGTTTGGTTGTGCATGAAATATGTTGTGCCGCAGATGTTGAAGCAGGGAGGCGGCGCGATCGTAAACATGTCGTCTGTTGCCGGGCTGATGGGTGCTGCCGGGGCAGCGGCTTATGTTGCGAGCAAGCATGCGGTGATCGGGTTGACGAAGTCGGCAGCGCTCGAATATGCGACTAACAACATTCGCGTGAATGCGGTGTGTCCGGCGGTGATAGAGACGCCGATGGGCGAACGCATCTTCGGCGGCGAACGTCATGACATGGCCGTGGCGATGCATCCCGTGGGACGATTCGGCAAGCCGCGCGAGGTGGCAGAAGCAGTGTTGTGGATGTGTTCGGATAAGGCTTCGTTCATGACGGGGCATGAGCTGGTAGTGGATGGTGGGCTATTGACGGGGAGGACGTCGGGCGCGGTGCCGGTGGCTGGCGCGGCGAAAGCTGGTCAATGAGGGCGATTTGTAACGCAGTTATGATCCCCACCGTATCGCCACAAAGAACAACAGCGCGGCGATAAGGATGGGGCACGAGCGTCAATAAATTTGTAATCGCCAAAATTTGTAATTTGTAATTTAAGACGCAAAAAACCCGCCTTATCGGCGGGGTTTTTGTTGTGGCGGACTGAGATTTAGCGGCTGAAGCCTTCGGTTCCGGTGGCGCTGCCGGTGTTTGAAGCCGAAGAGCCGGTGCTGCCGCCGGTGTATTGGTCGGCGGTGGACTTGACAGCCTTGATGCCACGGGCAACTTTGTCTTTGCCCTGATCGACCATGTCACGCGCCTGGTCAGCAAAATCATTAGCGCGGCTGGCCAAGTTGTTACGCGTCTCTTCTCCGCTCATGGGAGCGAAAAGAATACCCAAACCTACGCCGATACCGAGTCCTGCAAGAAAACCCTTCATTGAAATTCCTCCTAAGTTGAAGTGAAGCGAAAAATGCGAGCGTCACCCTCTTCGTAAGAGATGCGCGATGCGCGCGGGAGTTTGCCGCAAATCGGGAGTTGCTGAATGGATGGTGCAAGTTGACGTAGGTGTGGAAAGGGGCCGGCGAAAGCAAAGGATTACCACGGAAAAAAGGAAGAGGCAGATAAAAGACGATAAGGCTGTCTGATTATGTGGTGCGGCTTCAGCATCTGGATTGCAGAGTGATGGGGATGCTTCGCCGCTAGAACAAATCAAACTTCCGGCGTAAAACGCGAAAAAGACGACATGAGAACAACTCATCCCTCAAGGGTTTGATCGCTTCTTATCTGCCTTTTTCCTTTTTTCCGTGGTAATCCTTTAGGGTTTACCGCGGGGCGTTCTGTTTTAGGGCGGCCAATTTGTTGGCGGCCATCTCCTCTATGGGAGATTTCTGCGCCTGGGCTCCGGCGGGGGCTTTCTTGTCTGGCGCGTTGGCGGCTTGTTCGTCTTTTTGGATCTGTTCATAAACCTTGGCGGCTTCGGCTGGTTGCTGCTTGGCCTCGTACAGGGCCGCGAGTTCGAATTGTGCCGTGCTCTTTGGGACTGCTACGGAGTTGATCTCGATCAACTCTTGATAAAGGCGGATAGCGTCCTGGTCGCGCTGTGAGTCGCGATAGATGGAAGCCAATGCGAACTTGGCCAAGGCAGAGAGGTCGCGGTCGCGGAAGGAGGATGCTTCGCTCAGGTTCTGCTCGGCGCCTTTGAGGTCGCCGGCATCAACGTCTGCCACGCCGGTCATATAGCGGGCGAACTTGCCGTTGCGGGTGCTGGAGTATTCGGTGGCGACCTGATTGAAATCTTTGACAGCGGCTTGGGCGCGTTCCTTGGCAGAGGTGAAGGTCTTAACCTCGGGCGTTGCTGGTGCATTCGGATCGCGCAAAGGCGCGGTGTAGGTGCGCATGGCCTCGCCCAGCGCGACGCTGGCTTTTTCGTCGCGCGAATTGATGTAGAGCATGACCGCGGCGAGGGCGATGAGGATTACGCCGACTCCGGCGATGGCAGCAATGATGGTCTTGCGGTGCTCAGTGGCGAGCTGGACTTCTTTGGAGACGAACGAGGCGAACTTGTCTTGCTTCAGTTGATGGCGGGTATAGCTTTGCATGGATTCTTGATTCCAGGTTCTAAAGATGGCGGACCGAACCGGTCTGCTCAACAGCGCATGGTGTGAGCTAATAGGTTATCAGCCAGTGACGGATGGGCGCAAATGTCGTGGCAATGCGTGTGGCGGCAGGAGGCCGCCACGACAGCCCGCGGGACGCCGGCGTTACATTGACGCAGGCGTTACATTTAGGAGTTGGCTTCCTCTAGTTGGCCTTGTTCCAGCTTTTCCTGGCAAGCGATGCAGTAGCGGGTCCACGGTACGGCTTCGAGGCGTTTCGGATTGATGTCATTCCCGCAGTTGATGCACTCACCGAATACACCCTCGCTGATACGAGACAGCGCGATCTCAACGGACTGCAGCAGTTGGCGCTCGTTGTTGCTCTGGTGGAAGAGGAACTCCTTGGTATAGGAGTTGGCGGCGCGGTCGGCGATGTCTTGCGCAGTGCCCACATCGGCTTCGCGGCCGTCCTGCTCGGTGCGGGCCACGATCTTGCGCAGGTCTGCCTGGCGCTGTTCCAGTTGCTTGCGGAATGTCTCGATCTTTTTCTTGTCCATAGAATGACTGCTGTATTGCGGTATTAGACAACTAACTTTAGATGACGGTTACTGCTGCTCCGATGCGTGTTTCTGAATAACTGACAATGATATGCCCGGCTGTTTATACGTGCAAATGGCAGAAGAAGTTTGGATGCACTGGGGGTGGGGCAGTGCGGGGGTGGCGTAGAATTGCGCGCAACGAGACCTTCGTTGGAAGTAAGAAACCGAAGCGTTACCTTTCGACTTTGAAGTTTACTTCGATGTTGATTTCAACCGGTACGGGTTGGCCCTTCTTTTTCGCCGGCTTGAAGCGCCACTGCTTAACCGCATCCACTGCTTTCTGATCCAGTTCTGGATCAAGCGACCTAGTTACCTTGACATTTTTCGGCAAGCCGTCAACATCTACCACGACAGATAAGACCACAGTTCCCTCATGGTGCTTCTTCGGCAAAGCTTTGTAATCGGGATCTGAAGAAGTAATCGGCCGAGGCGGACTTACGCCGTTACCGACGTGATAAGCGTGTCCTGTAAAAATCTGGTCCTGGCTGGAGACGGGATTCTGACCAGCTTGACCGAAGGCCAAGAGTGAAATCAATGCGAGAAAACAGCTTCCAATCAATTGCCGCATGGAGTGAAGATTTTAGTTCCAACGATCACCGAAACAAAAAAGGTGACCATT
>JAICWB010000299.1 GCA_025935035.1 Terriglobales bacterium | reverse complement strand
AGCAGTTTCCGCGTGCCACTGACCATGTCATTGAGTCCGCAGATGTAGGCGTCCATATCGTCTTTGCCGTGGCCGGCGCGGGCTTCGAGGATTTGTTTCACGTGGTCTTGCACGTATCCGCGTGCGCCTTTCCATGATTCATCGGCGCGGCTGAGCGATACGATGTAGTGGAAGTTCGGATGCTTTGCCGCGATGCGCTCGAAGTACTCGCGGTAGTAAATCTCGCTCTCGTAACGTGTGCCGTAGATGAGCCAGATCTCCCGACCGTTGATGTCATGCTTGGGTGGCGCGCCGTTCTCCGGAAAGAGCGCTTCGACGAATCCGCGCATGGGCGCAATGCCGGTGCCGGTTGCGATGAACAGTGAATCTCGCAACGGATCGCGCAGAACAAAATGCCCGTGCGGCCCGTGAAAGTGCACGGTGCATCCGTGGTCGAGGTCACAGAGGTAGTTGGAGAAGAATCCACCTTCGACGCGGTTCAGGCACAGATCGAACTTATTGTTTCCCCGCGGGCCGCTGGCGATGGAATATGCGCGCGTCATCTGCTTGTCGTTCTTGTTGGCGAGCATGGAGACGAACTGGCCGGCGGCGAACTGGAAGTCCGGAAGGTCTTCTACTTCAAACTCGAAGTGCTTGCAGTCTGCACGATCAGAAAGCACCACCGTGTTGGTCAGGCGAGCTTTGTAGATGGGGCGCTGGGGCATCTCTCTTGATTTTAACCAAAGAAGCGTTTTATCCGAAAACCGGAGTCATTTGAAATTGCTTCGCGAGGAACCCGGCGATCTTAGTGAGGGCCTGAAACTGAGCCATGCCTTGGAAGAAATGTCCTTGGCCTTTGAGGATGGTTTTTTCGTACGGCGTTCCCAGCCGCTTGAGCACGACTTCGAGATCGTGGGCTTCTGTGACGGGTACGCGGGTATCGGCGTCACCGTGCAGGATCAGAGTGGGCGGCAGTTGCTCGACGTTCGGGATGCCATACTTCGGCAGGCCGCCGGCGACTTCGACCACAGCAGTCACGCGCTTGTCCTGCGACGCGAGCGCGGTGGCTAGGAATCCACCGAGGGAGAATCCCAGCAACGCGATGCGATTGGTATCGACGCCTGGCTGCATCACGACATAAGACACGGCAGCGCGCAGCGTCTCCAGCCATGCGAGAAAATTCGGTTCGATGGCGTCGTTGTAGACCCAGCCGTGTCCGGTCCGCTCAAAGTAGTGCGGGACAAAAACATTGATGCCCATCTTGCAGGCCTGCTCAGCGATGGGGTCAGCCCCGCGTAAAGGCCCGCCCGAACCATGAATAAGGATGACCGCCGGATGCGCGCCCCCGCCGCTAGGCGAATAACGGTCAATGCGGATGGGTTTTCCGCCGCTTAGGAATGTGGATGAGGCCATGGAAGATTGGATGAAATGCTACAGTCCTGGTTGCAGCTATTTGGCCTTCAGTCTCACTGCCTGGCCTGTAAGAATGTCAAACGAAAATGAGACCTTAGCCTTGATGCAGGACGGTCCGGGGTCGTCAGCATTTTCATAAGGCTTGCCGACCATTCGAATAGTATGTTCGTCGATCCAACCGGCGCTGTTGAGAAGCATGCCGCATTCGCTCTCGAACAACTTTCGGACTGCTTTCTCAGGAAACAATCGCTTCGGTCGGCCACCCTCGTCAAGGACTAGGTATTTGTTGCCCTCGCCAAAATCACTTCCCCAAGTCCATTGAAAGATCTCGACCAATAAGCGATGGCCGCCGGGTGACCAGTCCAGCCGCGCAATGCCATTCCCGTCGTAGACGGAGCCGTTATTTCCAGGAGTTTTCTCAACCCCGAGCTCATAGATTTGTCGAAAGTCGCCCTTCGGCGCGGCTAAAAACAGCAAGGTCGTATTGCTACAGCCTGACTTGAAATTGGCATTCACGATTCCATAAGCGCGCCAACCGCTTGCGGAAACTACAATGGGCGTCCTCATAGAGTTTGGCCCAATATCATTCCCCTGCGCATCTTGCGCGCAGCTGATAAATTTCGTTTTGAGTTCGGGTGATTGGGCAAAAAACTGCGGCGCGAAACAGAGTAGCGCGAAGGTGCAAACCGCGACTTTCACTACTCCACCGTCACACTCTTCGCCAAATTCCGCGGCTGGTCCACGTCGCATCCGCGGCGGATGGCGATGTGATAAGCCAACAACTGCAGCGGCACTACTTCCAGTATCGGCGAAAGCAACTCTGGCGCCCGCGGCACATATATAACGTGCGAGGCCGATTCTTTGATCTCCGTGTCGCCTTCGGTGGCGATAGCGATCACGATGCCCGAGCGCGCGGCCACTTCCTGAATGTTCGACAGCGTCTTCTCGTAGCGCAGAACGGATTCTTTGTCGTGCTCATCACGCGTGGCCACGACGACCACAGGAAGGTTCTCGTCGATGAGCGCGTTCGGCCCGTGCTTCATCTCGCCCGCGGCGTAACCTTCGGCGTGGATGTAGGAGATCTCTTTCAGCTTCAGCGCGCCCTCGAGCGCGATGGGGAAATGAATGCCGCGACCGAGGAACAGGAAGTCCTGCACCTTGGAATAGTGCTTGGCGAGGTCTTCGATCTCTTTATCGCGCGTCAAGAGCTGTTCGAGTTTTGTCGGAATCTGATTTAGTTCGGTGATCAGCTTCTTCGCGTGCTCCGGGTTGAGCACCTCGCGGACTTGTCCCAAATACATGGCCAGCAAGAACGCGGCGGTGAGTTGGCACGTGAAAGCCTTCGTCGAGGCCACACCGATCTCCGGCCCCGCGTGCGTGTACACGGTGCCCGAAGATTCGCGCGCGATCATCGAGCCCACTACGTTGCATATCGCCAGCGTCTTTGAGCCTTTTAGTTTCGCCTCGCGTTGTGCGGCGATGGTGTCGGCGGTCTCGCCTGACTGCGTGATCAGTAGCGCCAGATCTTCCGGACCGCAGATGGGGTCGCGATAGCGCCACTCACTGGCGTAATCCACTTCTACCGGCAAACGCGCCAGGCGCTCGATCATGTACTTCGCCGCGAGTCCCGCGTGCCAGCTGGTGCCGCAGGCCGCAACGTTGATCTTGCGCGCGCGCTTGAATTCTTCCGGCGTGATGTCCATCTCTTCGAGGAAGACTTTGCCGGTGTCGAGTGAGACGCGCCCGATGGTGGTGTCGCGCACGGCGCGCGGCTGCTCATAGATCTCTTTGAGCATGAAGTGCTTAAAGCCGCCCTTTTCCGCCATGATGGGGTCCCAGTTGATGTGCTGCGGCTT
>JAICWB010000125.1 GCA_025935035.1 Terriglobales bacterium | reverse complement strand
GAATTCCTCTTGCGCGATCGTGGTAACGAACCGCGTGAACGGCGTATGTGAGAGAAAGAATTGCGAAGTGAGACCGTCGCCGAGAAAATAATTCTTCGCATAGGCGCGGGGTTCGTTGAGACCGATGACAGTCACGTCATTGACCAGCGAGTTGGGCGAACTCAGGCGTAGCCTTGCGGGTGACGCGTCGGGGTCGGATTCGTTGAGGGTCTGTAACGGCGAGCCGACGGCTTTGAAGATGATCTTTCCATCATGCGCGCGATACGCGGCGCGGCTGCGTAGCGCGATGTTGGCTGCGTGCTGCGACCAGCGGAATTGCGGCGTGGCATTGTAGGTCGGCTGGGTCTCGATGTCGTCAACGCCGGTGACATCGAACGCACTTCCGGCAGCGTCTTGCGTGAGTTGGCGCAACATGGCGCCGGCGGTGCGCTGCACGAACGCGGCGCGGTTCGGCAGGAGATGCTGGTCCAGGACCCATTCGTCACTTTGCGCGGTGAGTCGATAGCGATATG
Source organism: Terriglobales bacterium (assembly GCA_025935035.1). Lineage (GTDB taxonomy): Bacteria > Acidobacteriota > Terriglobia > Terriglobales > Acidobacteriaceae > JAICLA01. The sequence continues at coordinate 7,486 of JAICWB010000125.1, read as the reverse complement.
CGGGGCCGCGCTGGGCTTGGCCGAGGTATTCAAGTTCGGACGCAGCGGTGAGATATCCGGTGAAAAGGCTGATGCCGTCCGCGCGCGAGACCTTGACGCGTCCACCGGATGCGGGCGCGACGAAGGCGGGATCATCTGAGACAAGCGCAAGCGTGGCGGTGCTGGGTTGATTCAATTTTCGGGTTATAAGCGGCGGTTTTTCGGAGCAGGCGTAGGCGGTGTAGTCGCGCGCACCGGCGCCGTCGAAGTTGTCTATGGTGATTTGCATGTTTTCGGTTATCGGTTATCGGTCATCGGTAAAGGCGCCGGAGTATGGCACGGAGCGCAAGAACGCTTGTGCGGGCAGTGTGCTAGTAATAGGGGTTCTTCGCGCAAAGAAGGCGCTCAGAATGACAAAATCACATCCAGCATCGTGAACGCGAATCATCTAGTAGAGCGCGGCGCTGGGTGCGGGCACGAAGCTGCGGTAGCAGAGGACCTGTTCGCGGTCGAGCGAGTCCGTCGTTGGCAATGCGATGAGTTTTGCGTGCAATGACCAGGCGTCGAACGCTGCGGCGATGACCGTGCTGGATTCTTGGGACGGCGCGGCCGATTGCAGGCGCGGATAGTAATAAAAGGTGCGAGCGCCCGTCTCTGATTCGCAGACGAAGAGGCCGGACCACTCTTGAAAGAAACTGCCACCTTCGCGATCGACGAATCCAGCTACCTTCTGGATCTGCGCGCCCGCAGGAGGCGGCCCGCCGAGCAATGGCTGCGCCAGCAAGAGAGAAGTCGTGGTCTTGCTCGAGACCCGGCCCACGTTGAACGTGATGCGACGAACGTAATTGGTGTCAAAACTGACATCCGCCGGATCTTTGATGAAGGCTCCGGGCACGCCGGAACCAACGTAGCCGGTTGTGCCGGTGTAATCGAGATCGACCGCGATGAGGTCGCCGATGGTGAATCCGTTGGGATTGCCGACGCCCACGATGACCTCACCGGCGGTGGAACCGGGAAGCGTAGCGACGGGGAGCGATGGAATGCCGCCCGATGGCAGAGGCGACGCCGCAGGATCTTCCACCAGAAGATTGATGTGCTGCGAGCCGGAAGATATTGCCATTTGCAACTTGCCCCAGTCATGCATGTTGAATTCGACTGTGGCGCTGAGCGCTGCGCGGCATTGTGACTGCACGGCATCTTTCAAGCCGGCAGTGAGCGGCTGGAGATTGGTGGCGGAGGCGCGGCGGAAGTCGCTGATCCATCCGGCGTCAAGCCAAGGGGCGGGCGGCGTATCGAGTGCGAATTGGCCGGACTTGACAGCGTCAAAAATGCCGGGCGTGGACGTGGCGCGATCGACCGGCGCGAAGTAGGCGCGAATGCGCGCCGAGAGTTGCTGCATGGGCCCGCGCTGGGTCAGGACCGTCATTGTTGCGCCTCCAAATGCGTAAAGATCGTGAGTGTTGCGGAGCGCGAGAGTTTGTTGCCGAGTTGTTTTGCGGCAGCGAGCGTGGGGCGAGTCCAGAAGATGCTTGTGCCCAGGTCTGCGGCGGGCGATTGCGAATAGTCTTTCAGCTCGGCGTTCACGGGTGAAGTGATGGCGAGCAATTCGTCATCGAGGGCGGCGAGCGTGCGCCCGCGATCCTGGTTGCTGAGATCTGCGGACCCTTCAGTGTGATAGTTGATCTCACAGGTGAGTTGTTGCAACGGATGCTCGAGGCGCTCAGTGTTGGCCGCGGCTGACGTGGCGCCGAAGGTGATGTAGAAAGTTTCGGGCTGCGGCTCGGCCGCGTCAGCCACTTCATTCTCTGGAACGATGATCGCGGGACGCGTACTGCCGAGCAGAGTCACAGTGCGCGCGGGATTGAGTGCGGCGAGGCGGTCTCGCAGGGCGATGAAGAAAGAGTCTTTTGTGGTTTGCATGAAGGCAGTAGTAGTTGTCAGTAGTCAGTTGTCAGAAACACCTGAAGCGTTATTCTGCGACGGTGATGCGGTAGAGATATGGTGTGCCGGCGAAGTCATCGACTTGCAGGCCCTCGATGCGCCAGAGTTTTTCCGCATAAATGACGCCGAGCGCGGCGTCAAAGAATTGCGCGGCGGAGTCGGCATCTTCAATATCTTTGGCGCGAGAGAGGCTGGCCGCGGAGATGGTGATCTCCATACGGCGCTGTGAATCTTTTTGGCTTTTCAGCGCTCGCGTGACGGCGGGCGAGAGTTCGATGTCGTCCGTAGCGATGGGCTGCAGGCCGAGTTGCGATGCGTCGCCGGAGGTTGTTGCGTTGGGGATGCGGACGTAGATGGTGCATCCGCCGAGCGTGCGCAGTAGAGCTTCAGCGGCACGGATAGCAGCGAAGGCACGCGCAACCTGTGCGGGATCCTGGTCAGTAGTCATCAGCCCACCCTCTGGGCCACGTAGGGCGCGAGCATCTTGCGCACGGATTCGTCGAGTAACGAGTCGGCAAAATATTCCATCTTCATGCGGTCGAGGCGTCCGGATTTCACGTTGAGTCCGGGCGTGGCTTGCGTGTTCTTCACGATCTGCGCGCAGGCGAACTTCACCGCATCAGGAATCGTGTCGAGGCCGGCCGTGTAGGTGATCTCTACCTCGTTGTAGGTGAGAGTGAGGGCGTTGACGGGAAGGACGAGTTGTCCAGTCGTTGCGTCAAAGTCAACGAGCGTGGTGTCGATATCGATCCACGTGCCGGCGAGCGAGAATGCGAGCGCTACGTCAGTGATCAGGTCGTTGATGACCTCCCCTTTGCGCAGTTGCGAACGCGAATAGCGCGCGCGGGCCGCGACGATGGGCGAAGTCGCGGGAGAGAGAGACGCAAGCGGTAGATACGTGAGCTGCCCGAGGTTGCGGTGCGGATCGATGCGCATGCGCTCGACGTACTGCATGATGGCGAGCGAAGGGCGTCGGCAATGCGCGTCGATGAGCGCAGAGGCGGCGCCGATCCAGGATTCGGGCGTGGCCGTGTCGAGGCCGTATTGGGCGTGTTCGGTGGAGGATATGTAGTTCATAGGTGTGTACAGGTGGTGATGGTTGAGCAGCTAGCACCTAGTCTCCAGCATCAAGTGGCTTCTATTTTCGTAACGCGCGGAAGGCAAATGACAGCCCCCTCGCGATCACGTTGGCTCGATGCCACTCGATGCTAGGTGCTCGGCGCTAGCTGCTAGTCTTGGTTCTACCGGTCGACGTTCACTTTGTAGTGCGCATAGCTAGCGCCCTTCACCACGACGCCACCGAACTTCACTACGACATGCTGATTGGCGAGTGAGCCCGACAGTCCGAGTTGGAACACGCGCGGGTTGGGATCGGTGAGCCAGTGGTACTCGATCATGTCTTCACTCACGATGTAAGCGGGCAACACGGCGGAGCCGCTGCCGGGCGTGCCGGTATAGCCGAGCGTCCACTCGGGGATGAGCGGCAGGTCGCCGGCTTGGGTGGAGAGAGTCTTCACGCGGATGCCGGCGCCGACTTCGGTCGTGCTCAGCACAACATTGAACTGGTCTTTCATCTCGCGATCGATCAGGTCAAGCAGCACCGGGTTGGCGTAGATCGCAGTGGGGCGAACTTCGAACGTGGTGTTCGCAACCATCTGCGCAACGGTGGACTTGAGGCCGTCCACGATGCTGGCGCCGACTGCGACAGTGGCCACGTTGCCGCCGTCATTAATCTGTCCGGCGACGCCGTAATACTGTGCGGTCGTGGGCGTCGAGAGCGACGTGTCAGTGCCGTTCCAGAGAGCTTTGTCATGCGTGCGCATCAGGCCTTCGACTGCGTCGGCGAGGTCTTTCGCCTGCAGATAAGCAAACTGCTGCTGTTGCGCGCCCACTTCGAGGTCGAACTGGCTGTAGTTGATCTGCGAAACGAGGGCTTTCAGCGGAACGCTCCGCTCTACGCGCGAGGGCGACGCGACGACCGGCGAGATGTTGCGCGGATCGACGAATGCGTTCGCGGCGGTGAGTGACGCGATATCAGTCTGTTCGAAGAAGCGCGATGGGTGGCCGGTGGCGGGGGCTTGTTTGATGCGCTGTCCGAAGATGCCGCGGCGGCGCACGATGTCAGTGATCTCAGTCTGGTAGCGGCTGACCTCGATCGCGCCGGGGCCCATGAAGTCCGCGGCAGCGGCAAGGTCAATGAATTGTGGTGTCATGTGTTTCCTTTCGTGTGGTGAAGCGTTTTCGGTAATCGGTTGTCGGTCTTCGGTTCTCAACAGACCATTCAGCAATCAGCGTTCGGCATCGCCGTGCTTGAAGGACTGAATGCTGATTGCTCACTGCTGAAGGCTTCAGAGTTGGTAGAATCTTGGGTCGAAATGAATTCCGGAAAAAAAGCGCGAACGACCAAGCCGTTGATCGGCGTGATCATGGGCAGCAAGACGGACTACGAGGCGATGCGGCCGGCCATCGACATGCTGGAAGAGCTAGGCATCGCGTATGAAGCCAAGATCGTGAGCGCGCATCGCACGCCAGACCACATGTTCAAATATGCGGAATCGGCGGAGAAGCGCGGGCTAAAAGTGATCATTGCGGCGGCCGGTGGTGCTGCGCATCTTCCCGGCATGACGGCGACAAAGACTGTACTGCCGGTGCTAGGCGTGCCGATTCCTTCCACTCAACTCAACGGACTGGATTCCCTGTTATCCATCGTGCAGATGCCTAAGGGCATTCCTGTGGGCACGCTTGCAGTGGGCAAGCCCGGCGCGGCCAATGCGGCGCTGTTTGCGGCGCAGATCCTGGCGCTGACTGATGCCAAACTTTCTGCTCGGATCAAGGCGTGGCGTAATGCGCGCACGAAAGATGTGCTGAAACAGGAGCTGCGCTAGTGACTTTCGAACGAAGCCCGCGGGGCGATAAGCCAGGGCCGGCGTCGGTCATTCTTCCGGGCAAGACCATCGGCATCCTTGGCGGCGGCCAGCTTGGCCGCATGACTGCGATGGCCGCGCGCTCGTTTGGATATCGTGTGCAGGTGCTTGATCCTGATGCTGCTTGTCCAGCACGATTCATCGTTGATAGCTGTATCACCGCGCCGCTGACGGATGCCTCGGCGGCCGCAGAGCTCGCGAAGAACTGTGACGTTGTGACTATCGAGATCGAGAAGATCGGCCTTGCCGCGATGCGGGCCGCCGCAGAACACGCGCCGGTGCATCCTGACGCGCGCGTGCTTGAGATCGTGCAACATCGCGCGCGACAAAAAGAATGGCTGGTGGCGCGCGGATTCCCTGTTGGTCCGTTTCGCGTGGTGCGCTCGGCGGAAGAACTGCGTAAAGCTGCTGAAGAGATCGCTCCGAGCGGTGAAAGCTATCTAAAAGCGGCCGAGGGCGGTTATGACGGCCGCGGGCAGGAGGTTCTCAAATCGCCCGCCGATGCGGAACAAGCCTGGAACTATCTTGGTGCTGAAGTTTGCGTGCTCGAGCAGGCGATCGAGCTGGAGCAAGAGATCTCGGTGATGGTGGCGAGGCGTCCGGGACGCGAAGTCGCGGTGTATCCGCCGGCATTGAACCATCACAAAGACCGCATTTTGGATTGGTCAGTGCTTCCCGCGCCGATCCCAGACAAGCTCACCGAGCAGGCTCGTGACTTGGGCAAACGTATCGCCGAATCGATCAATGTGATCGGCTTACTGGCCATCGAGATGTTCGTGCAGAAGGACGGTCATCTGATGGTCAATGAATTGGCGCCGCGTCCGCACAACAGTTATCACGCCAGCGAACGCGCATGCGTGACTTCGCAATTCGAACAATGCGTGCGCGCGGTCTGCGATCTTCCGCTTGGATCCGTGGATGTTCTGCGACCTGCGGCCATCGTGAATCTGCTTGGCGATCTTTGGTTGAAGTATCCGCAGCCGCGGTTTGATCTAGCGTTGGCTACACCAGAAGTGCGCATCCATCTCTACGAGAAAGAAGTGCCGAAGCCAGGCCGCAAGATGGGACACCTCTCCGCAACCGGCGCCACACCGCAAGAAGCGGTGGGACGCGTGATCGCGGCAAAGGCGATCCTAGATGCGGATATGTAGCCGGAAAAAAGAGGCCCCAAAAAACACTGAGACCGGCTTTCGCCGGTCTCGCACCCCACTCCCGAAGGGATGGGGGGGATATCTGGTGATTAGACTATTAAAATTGCGGAAAGGATGCAAGTTACCAGTTTGTAACCCACTGAAAACATTATGGCAAAAGTCAATGTTTATGTGGATGGCTTCAATCTTTATTATGGAGCCACCCGCAATACCCCCTATCGTTGGCTCGATTTGAACAAGCTTTGCTCCAACATGCTGCCTAACGACTCGGTTGGTGGGATCAAGTACTTCACCGCAAGAGTCAATGCAAGACCGAACGATCTTCAAAAGCCAGTACGCCAGCAAATGTACCTGCGAGCATTAAGAACTCTTCCAAATGTATCTATCTACTACGGACATTTCCTGACTCACAGTGTCTCGATGATGCTAACAGGCGTGAATCCTGTTCAAAGAGTTTGGGTCGATAAGACTGAAGAAAAGGGCTCAGACGTCAATCTGGCTTCGCATCTCTTGATGGATGGATTTCAGAGCAAATACGAAGTTGCCGTTTTGATCACCAACGATTCTGATCTGTCTGAGCCCGTTCGCATGGTTAAGAACGAGTTGAAGCTGGGCTGGGCGTTGGAATCCTCAATCCGCATCAGCAACACAGCCAGCAGCTCAAACGGCTAGCGACATTCATAAAGAGGATTCGGCAATCTGATTTGATTGCAGCTCAGTTCCCAGCAACTCTTACTGATTCCGTTGGGCAGTTCACAAAGCCCACCAGCTGGTAGCTCTAGCTGATCAATCCCGCCTTCGCCATTTGCGATTTCACGGCGATGCGCTGTTCGATGCTGAGAGGAGTCATGGCGGCGTCGAGCGCGGCGGCGTCCATCGGGTCTGAGACTTCGACGCCGGATTTCGCTAGCAGGGTGGTAACCATGGGTGGCAAGGTTTTGCGGCCGTTGGCTGCAATGGTAGCCGTGTTCAGCTTTGCCGCCTTCTCACGCAGCTCGGCATTGGCGGCTTCGAGTTCCGCCACGCGTGATTTCAGCAAGATGGCTTCGCTGTCATCCTCTTCGCTGGCGGCGCCACCGTTTTCCAGCGCGGCCACGATCTTCTCCACGCGAATGCTGAGCTCTTCATGTTGTGCGTTGAGCCGGGTAATACTTTCGCCCAGTGCCTCCGCGGCGGCGGCCATGCGCTGGGTCACGTTGATGAGTTCTTCACTTTGCTTGTGGGTCACGGTTTTCTCCAGGAGTTTTCGATTGTCGGGAATAGGTTTTCGGTTTCCGGTCATCGGTTGTCGGTCAACAACCGCCCGACGCGAGGCAGTCGCTGCAACAAGTTCGATCGATGTATTTTCGTAAGCGGCTTTTTTCTTCAGCAGGATCGCTGCGCCGGTGAAGGTGGCTTCGTCGAGCGTCCATACTGAGGTGCGAATGTCGCGGACACGCGCGTCGGCAAGTTCGTAAGACATACCCAGCTTGCCGTTGCCGGCGCGCAGCT
>JAICWB010000101.1 GCA_025935035.1 Terriglobales bacterium | reverse complement strand
AGAATGGCCACACTATCCCTTCACTGGACACGCTGGCCAAGATCGCCAGCTCCATGGACATTCCGCTCGCGCAATTTTTTTCTGATTCCGCTGAGAACGGCGCGGCCAAGACCGGCCCGCAGCTCACCGAGGACGAAGTCCGCTTTCTTTCGCAGATACGCCGCTATTCACCGAACTTGAATGACAGTGACCGCAAGCTGGTGATTGCCATGGTGAAGAAGATGGCCGTGGGAAAGTAGCAGCTAAGCGCAAACACTTCTCGCTGCAAATTTCTAAAAACCGACTTTCGCTGAACTGACCATTCCAGAGTGCGTAGTAACTGGGGTGCCGATGCTTATAAAGGCTGCTGGAAACTTCGGTCTCATCTCCCATAGCATGTGTGCCGAACCGAAGATGCTCAGTATCTCAACGAATAAAATTAGCTTACCAAACTCATACCACTTCAGTTCCCATAAATGATTCAACACCCAGCTTATGAGTTGAGATGACAGGTGAAGATGTTTCAAGTGCGCGATCACTAAACCGTTGTAAAGAACATTGCTGAGCAAAATACCCAAGAATGTGGCGATGATGGCGAGACTCGGCTGATCTTGCCGATGCCCTTCTTGACCATGAATGCGGCTGCCATTGCAATGCCAAATGGCAGTATGCATGCTAGTTTCACGCTCATCATGCCTTTATCGTCGGTCATCCAATAGGAGAGCACGGCTGATGCAGCGCCCGCCGCTAAGGCTCCCCCCGTACCAAATAGAAATCCTTTGAGATAATTGGAAGGCGTTGTCAGATAACGACGGCGTTTTTCTTCCTGTTTTCCGGCTATCCTGATCTTACAGCCCCCACAGATGAAGTTGGCATTTCCATTAATAAGCGTGATCTCTGAGACTTCGTTCCTGCATCCTTCGCCTTCGCACTTTCCCGGGTCGAAAGGTTGGGCACGAAGCGCTAGCTCACGGAGTATCTGGTCAAGTTTCTCCGTGATTTTCTGTCCATTAGTCCCCTGAATCGGTTTAGGGAGTGTGCAAACGAGTGTCTGCCCTTGAAGTTGGAAGTTGCCGCCGCCAGTAAAAGACTTGAATCTGTCCATAGAAGCGAGCAAAGCTTTTTCATCTGCGGTCCGGCGGAAGCGAATGACGGCACAGATGCATTCTTTCATTCCCTGTCCAACAACGCCTATTGAGACTAGATATCCATCGCGGACACCACTTAATAGACCCTTAGTGCTCTTGAAAGGACCTGGATTGTTGAACCAAGGCAAGCCGGTTTGTTCGCTGATTTCCTTGATAAGGGGGGCCATTGCCACTGTTCTAGCCTCGCCGGACTGGGATGTCCAGTGACTTTAGTGATGCATTCTTGGTATTCTAGCGCACACTACTCTCGGTACTCCCTGCAAATCCGGTACGCTGCTGACTCCATTCCAATGCTTTAGAAGTTCCCTCACCGGCTCTTCAATCGAGAACCCGATCTCCATCAGCAACCATCCGCCGGGCTTGAGCTTATCCCAAGCCTCGGGGATCAACCGACGATAGATATCCAATCCTTGTTCGCCGCCAAAGACGGCGACATCAGGCTCGTGCTCGCGTACTTCGCGCTGCACTTTGTCCGCCTCGCATCGGCCTACATAGGGCGGATTGCTGACGATCAAATCGTATTCGCCGCGCGCGCTTGCCAGCAGATCTGATTCATAGAAATTGACGCGCGCGGCGAGATCGAGTCGTCGCGCGTTCTCCCTTGCGACTTGGAGTGCGACGGAAGAGATATCGACGGCCTCGATCTGCGCTTCGGGGAGTTCGCTAGCAAGCGCCAGGGCTACACACCCCGAGCCTGTGCCCACGTCAATGATGCGAATGTCATCGCGATTGACCTGCGCGGCTTTTTCTAGTGCGGCTGAGACCAAATGTTCTGTCTCTGGGCGCGGAATGAGCACCGCCGGTGACACAACGAACTCGAATCCCCAGAATTCTTGGCGTCCAGTGATGTATTGCAGCGGCTTACCGGAAGCGCGCTGTGCAACCGCCTCTTCGAATCGTGTTTGCTGCTCCGCAGTGAGTTGTTGCTCAGAGTGTGCAAAGAGAAACGCCCGGTCGCACTTGAGCACGAACATCATCAGTGCCTCCGCAGCCATGCGCGGCGGCCCGATGGGCTCATGCGCCAAGCGCTCAACAGCGTTCGAAATCGCGGTTTTGATGTTCATAGCGAAAACCCACCACAAAGGCTCAAAGACGCAAAGAAAATAAAAACTTTGAGCCTTTGTGTCTTTGTGGTGGGTTCTGTTTTGTTACGCCGCGCCCGCCGCGTCGCCCTGGTCTTTGAGTTTTTCTGCCTGATAGTGCGTCGTCAGCGCATCAAGGATCGCCTGGATCTTGCCGTCCATGACTTCAGTGAGTTGGTGGATGGTCAGCCCGATGCGGTGGTCGGTCACGCGGTTCTGTGGGAAGTTATAAGTACGGATCTTTTCACTGCGGTCGCCGGTGCCGACTTGCTGTTTACGTTCTTTCGCCAGCGCCGCCTGTTGTTTTTCCAACTCGAGTTCATACAAGCGCGAACGCAACACACGCATGCCCTTCTCGCGGTTCTTGATCTGCGATTTCTCGTCCTGGCAGCTGACGACTGTTCCCGTAGGAATGTGCGTGATACGCACAGCTGAGTACGTCGTATTTACGGATTGCCCACCAGGTCCCGAAGAGCAGAATGTATCGATACGCAGGTCTTTGGCTTCGATCTTCACGTCAACATCTTCGGCTTCTGGAAGGACCGCGACAGTAATGGCGGAAGTATGCACGCGGCCTTGCGTCTCAGTAGCGGGAACGCGCTGCACGCGATGCACTCCACTCTCGTACTTCAGCTTTGAGTACGCGCCCTTGCCTTCAATGATGGCAATGACTTCTTTCAGACCGCCGACGCTCGATTCGGAACTTGAAAGAACTTCTACCTTCCAGCGCTGCGTCTCCGCAAAGCGCGTGTACATACGGAACATCTCTTCGGCGAATAGCGTGGCTTCGTCACCACCGGTGCCGGCGCGGATCTCAAGGATGACGTTCTTCTCATCATTCGGGTCTTTCGGCACCAGCAGGATCTTCAGGTCGCCCTCAACGCCGGCGAGCCGCGCGCGCAATTGTCCGAGCTCTTCTTCGGCGTAGGCACGCATCTCCGCGTCTGTCTCAGACTTCACCATGGTTTCGCTCTCTGCGATGCCTTTGGTCAGGTCTTTGTATTCGCGGTATTTGTCCACGATCTCACGCAACTCGGCGTGCGCCTTCGCGGTCTTCTGATAACGCATGGTATCGCTGACGATCTCTGGTGACGACAACTGCTGCGTCAGCTCTTCATATTTTTTTTCTGTCTGCTCTAAGCGTTCAAACATCTCAGATTACCTCGCTGCTCGCTCTTGTCATCCTGAGGAGCGTTCTTTGCGACGAAGGACCCCTCTCACTCTGCAAACTGTTTGTACATGCGTCGTCACATCGCCTGCGCGCCATATGAAACTTCGATTAGATTGGAGCGTAAGTAGGCGGCGGGCGCCGCTAGGCAAGCACGAGTTCGCCGCCGCGGGCTTTTTCCACGGCAAAAGCTTCGTCCAGCGCGCGGATGGCGCACTCGACCTGATCGTCACTCGGAGGCTGCGTGGTGATGCGTTGCAGCCAGAGACCCGGAGCCGTCATGATGGCGAACAATGAATTCTTCTTGCGCGCAGCGTACCGGATGATCTCGTACGAAACGCCCGCAATTACCGGCAACATGACAACCCGGACGAGCAGTTTCATCCAAAATCCCATTGGTGGAAACAGCATGTAAACCGGGATGCAGATGAGCATCACTGTCATGAGGAAGCTGGTGCCACATCGCGGATGCCACGTGGGGAAACTCTGCGCTTTCTCGATCGTCACGGGTTCGCGCGTCTCAAATGCAAAAACCGTTTTGTGTTCTCCGCCGTGATATTCAAAGATGCGGCGAATGTCTTTCATCCGCGACATGCCCCAGATGAACAGCAGGAACAAGCCTAAGCGGATGAGACCGTCAACCAAGTTGAATCCGAAGCGATTGTCTAGCGAATGAAATTGATGCGACAGCTTCGTAGTGACGACCAGCGGAAACCACTTATACGCAAGGATGAAGAATCCGACGGACAGAATAATATTCAGTGCCGCTACCCAACCGCTGATCTTTACCTGCTCTTCTTTCGGTACGTCCTTTTGTTCTTCTTCCAAAAATTGGTTCGCGGAAAACTGCAGCGCGCGATATCCCAGCGTCATAGCCTGTCCCAGAGTGGCCACCCCGCGGATGATCGGCCATCCTGTCCATTTATGTTTGTCTGACAAGCGCTCGAGCGGTTCGCTATGCACGATCAGGCCGCCGTCCGGCTTGCGAATGGCGATGCCCCACGCGTGCGGCGAGCGCATCATCACGCCTTCCATCACGGCCTGACCGCCCACGAGCGTAGTCTCTTCTCCACTCTCAAGAGCGGGAAGCAGTTGCAAAGCTGCCAGAAACTTCAAGTGATGACGCAGAAACTTCATGATGGATTCGATGTTTTTCTCAGGTTGAACGCTTCATCCATTATCGCATCAAACGTGCAAAATCCATGCCGCGGGTTACTTCTGTTCTAACCTAACTTGGGCTCAGTATGCTACCTTAATTCAAGTCCAAAGTAGTTGCCGCAAGCACACCCCCAAGGTGAGCGCATAGCGAGCGCCAACCGCGCGAGCAAAGCGCGAGGCGCAGCGGCTGTGCCGCGGAGCCTCGAATAAATGTCAGACCTTACCTCCCGTATCCGACGAGTAACAGAGGACTTGCAGGCCATCGAGAAAGAACTCAACAGGGCCGCCGAACCGGGCGCACACCCCGAAATGCGCAATGTCTTGATGGACGAGTTGCTGAACTCCGGACTGATCGACCGCTTTAAGAACTCAGTGGACCACATGCGCACGCTGCTCTTTTCTTACATAGAGGCAGCCGCGTCGCAAGGCCGTTACAGCGTTTATGACACCTTGCAAGCCATCCGCATGCGCCGCGTGACGGAGATGTTACGCGTCCTTCAGCCCGCGGTGGAGAACCGCAGGAACACTACCAACACTGACCTAAAGTCGCTGATGGAAATGGTGAACAAGATCGCCACGCCCAAGGGCGACGACGCGTAGTCGTCAGCGCTCAGCCATCAGCATTGGGTGCCGCGGCTAAAGGCTATGCAGCACCTTACGGTTCGAAATACATCTGACACTGCATGCGCGACTTCGCTGAACTTTGCGAAAAGATCTCCCGCACTACCAAGAAGCTGGAGAAGACGCGCCTCGTGGCGGAGTTCATCAAGACGCGACCGGTGGATGAGGCGGCGCACGCAGCCGTGTTTCTGTCGGGTCGCGCCTTTCCCGCGTACGAAGAAACCGTGTTGAGCGTTGGCGGTGCGCTGCTCTCGCGACTGTTGCAAGAAGTGACCGGCGCCACGGGACATCAACTCACCCTCGCATATCGCAGACATGGAGATCTGGGTTCAGCTGCGTTTGACCTGTATAACGAAAAACGAATCAATCTCGACCGCGAAGTCGAAACACCACGACAGATGGGTGCCCCATCCAACGCGCGGGGGGTTGCGCGTTGGGTGGGAGAACGCGAAGGTGGAAATACTCCGACAGCCCTTACGCTGCACGAGCTCGAGTCCGCCTTCCGCAAAATAGCCGCAGCATCCGGCGCGGCGAAGACTCCCATTATCCGCGATCTCCTTCAGCGCGCTTCTCCACTCGAAGCCAAGTACCTTATCAAGTTCATGGGCGGCGACCTGCGCATCGGATTGCGCGAAAGCCTGGTCGAAGAGGCCATTGGCAAAGCGTTTGACGAGCCCCATGATCTCGTCCGCCGGGCGAATATGCTACTTGGAGACATCGGGGCGGCGCTACGTTACGCCGCTGCGCACCAACTCAACCAGGCCCGTATGCGCCTGTTTCATCCCATTGGCGCCATGTTGGCTTCGCCCACAGAGAATGCGGCCGATGCGCTTTCTTACTTCCCTGATACTGCGCGGCTGCAGATCGAAGACAAATACGACGGCATCCGTGCGCAGGTCCACTGCGGCGCGGATGCCACCTCACAACCCGCTGCCCCATCCTTATTGCCTTCTGTTGGCGATAGATTGGGGACGACGAAGGTCGCAATCTTCTCCCGCACCCTGGACAACATCACTGAATCGTTTCCGGAACTGGCAGAAGCGCTCAAACAACTGCCGGAAGATGTGATCCTCGATGGCGAGATCCTCGCCTGGGAGAGCAACGCGGGTGAGCGCGGAGCGAGCGCCGAATTGCGCGAGCAAAGCGCGAGGGCGAAGCGCTCTCCGCGGAGCCCTGGAATCGACGGCCGCGCGCTCCCCTTCACGCACATCCAGCAACGGCTCGGACGAAAGTCGCCGTCGGCGGAACTCATCCGGCAATATCCCGTCGCGTATATGGCATTCGACGTTCTTTATGCGAATGGTGAACTGGCCATCGACAAACCGCTGCATGAACGTCGAAAGATTCTGGAATCGCTTTTTGAGAAACGCGCGGGTGCCCCACCTGCACGTAGTTCGCAGGTGGGTCGTGACGGCATGGAATTTGTGGTCATCCCAGCTTCCGGCAAATCGCGGACAAAGAAGTCGTCTTCTCAACAAGACCTTTTTGCCGATCCAACAGCACCCGACGCCAACTCCGTACTTCTCCCGCCACTCGTATTGGCCCCGACCTATCGCGCGTCATCTGCGGAGCAACTCGATCAGTTATTTGACGCGGCGCAATCGCGCGGCAACGAAGGCCTGATGCTCAAAGACCTCGATTCGCTCTACACTCCCGGACGCCGCGGGAAATCATGGCTCAAAGTGAAGCGTGAACTCGCCACGCTTGACGTGGTTGTGACCGGCGTCGAGTTCGGGCACGGCAAGCGCGCCGGCGTCCTGAGCGACTACACATTCGCGGTGCGCGCGCCCGCGGAAGACGCCGATGCGCCGAAGAATGAATTCCGGCTGCTCAACGTGGGCAAAGCCTACTCCGGCCTGACCGACCGCGAGATCGCCGATATGACCGAATGGTTCAAAGCGCATACGCGAGAAGACCGGGGATTCTTCCGCACCGTCGATCCTGAGATCGTGCTCGAGGTCGCATTCAACAACGTGATGAAGTCAGACCGCCACGAGAGCGGTTACGCGCTGCGCTTTCCCCGTATTATGCGTCTGCGTCCCGACAAGCCTGTCGCAGAGATCGACACGCTCGAGCGCGTGCGCGAGATCTACGAATCACAAAACAAATAGCAGCGAACGATCAGTGTTTTGCGATCGCCGCCTCAACCTTTTCCAAGGGCGTGAGATCGTAATGCATTCCAACAACATTGGAGACATCGAGACCTTCGCGTTTCACCGCTTCCACCATCTCTTGCGCAAATCCCGGCAGCCAGACCGTGCCGTCATCGTTGATTGCAAAAAGGTCACTGGTGTACAACAACTTGTGCCGCGGTAGATAGACCATCATCTGCCGCTCGCCAGTCGCCGTGCGGTAGGGATATATCTCCAACCGATTGGGCCCCGTTCCCAGCACGGTCTTGCTCGAAACAATGTGCCACTTCGGCTGCTTCGGTGACTTTGCCAGCGCATCAGGAAAAGATTTGTATTGCGCCTTGAACAGCCGCTCCAGGATCGGCTTGTTCAGATCGAGCGCATAGATCGGTACTCCCTGCGCAACGTATTCGCGCATTCCACCAATGTGCGGCCACGAATCCGATGTCGTGACCACGGCCTTGATCGGCAGTCCGGGAAAGCGTTTCTTCGCATCTTCCATCACCCGCGAGGAATAGCCGGACGACAACGGCCCTTCGAAGATCACGATGCCGTCATCCTGCTTCACTTCAATGATGTCCCACGATGCGGCTACTTTAACCACGCCGGGAGCTAGTTCATGCGGCGGGTTTCCCTGATTCCCGAATGGAACATCGTTGACCATCCTTGCTCGGCCCTTGAATTGCGCCTTCACATTTTCAGGGACTTTGAAGTCGCTCGGCTCCCAAGGCACGTCAAACCGCACTTGAGTGATTGCCATGGACGTATCGGGCCGCCCGTCGGACTCCACCTGCCATAGGCGCGGATATCGGATCCCGTTCGGTTCCAAAGTCCACTGGCCGAACGTGGTTCGTGTAGCCACATCTCCCCACGGCGACCAAAAGTTGTTGTAAGGACGCGCGCGTGTGATCTCGACTGCTGTGACCACCTTGGCGGACGGATTCAAAAACACTCGCACCGGATTCCCTTTGAAGCCGAATGCGACCACGTTCTGCATGAAACCGTGCATCTCTGCGTCAGGCTCGAGATGCAAGTCTGGCGCATCCATCGCGGTGACCAAGATCTTTTCCGGACCGAGTGCGAGCGACTCAGCGGCATCCTGAACTGACGCCATGCTTCCGGGTTGAAACTTACCGTCGGTATTCGATGCCGCGACCTCAGGCGTCGCCAATGAAACTGTCTTAAATGTGAACGCCTCCGTGCTGTCCCACCAATTCGAGGTCGCGTATCCCCGCGCGGACGCGTTGAAGGTCTTCACAGTGCCATGCTCAAAGTTCCTGTCCTGAGTGTTGCTACTTACCGTGAACACCCACGGCCCTTCTGGCCTCTCTGACTGCTCGCGATGATAAGTGATGTACATGCGGCTGATCTGTGCAGACTTCAGCGCTCGCAGTTTTGCCGCGCCACCCTGCGCCTCTGCGGCCTTTTGTACCAGGGCCAGTGCCTCACTGTGCGAATCGCCAAAAGCAAGGCACTGCATTGCAAGCACAAGTGCCAAAAATGCAATGCTGACGTCTCGAATTTCTGTTTTGAAAATCATTCCTGCACGCGCCTCATCATTTTTTCTTTGCAACAAGATTAATCTGCGATGAATGAGACGGCTGAGGCGGCTAGTTGGTGAGCAATGCGCTGCTCGCGGGGTCGTCGTGAGGCCACTCCGGCTGGCTGATATCATT
>JAICWB010000056.1 GCA_025935035.1 Terriglobales bacterium | reverse complement strand
GCCGGTGCGCGTGAATCTGCCTTCGGGTGACTACACCATTAGCGGCACCGATGCTGCCGGACAGCCGGTGACCCAAGCAGTCACCGTCAGCAAGACATCTCCAGGAAGCATCAGCCTGGGAACAGGAGGAACCATCAATGCGGATGACATCGTTAAAAGTTCCAACTAGCGCAGGATTGTTCCTCGCTCTTTTGCTGGCCGCGCCGTTCGCGTTTGGCGACCAGAAGGAAGACACCTATAACAAGGGCCAAGCAGCGGTGAATAACGGAGACTCTGTTGCCGCGGCGACTGCGTTTTGTTCGCTACCCGCTGACTACAAGGATTCCGGGGCGCAATGCTCAACCTACAAGCCGTTGGCGGACAAAGCCCTGTTCCGGTACAAACAAAACTACGCCGAGGGACAGGCGGCGTTGCAGTCGGGCGATTTTGCCACCGCTGAAATAAAGTTCAAGAATGTCAAAGCGGGTGACTTCTACAATCAGGCTCAGCAAAAATTAGCTGAGATCCCCGCGCTCAAAGCCAAGGCGCAGGAAGCCGCCAACAGCAGCCAAGCTGCGGAAACCGCAAATAAGAACAAGTTGGACCAGGGCACGTCGGCGTTTAACTCCGGCAACATGGACGCAGCCGAAGCGGCGCTGAGCGGTGTTACCGGCTCACACCAGGCGGAAGCCCAGGCATTACTAACGAAAGTCCGCAATTACAAAGCTGCGGTGGCAAAAGGGCAGGCTTTTGAAGGTGCCAAGGATTTTCAAGCTGCAAAGAATGCCTATGCTGACGCGGTAAATATCAATCCCAGCGGACCAGCCACTGCGATGCTGGCCCGGGCGACTTCGGCCCTCAACTCGCCCGCACCCAACAATCCACCTCCCACCACTACCACCGCTGCAACCGCCAAACCTCCGGTCGCCGTGAAACAGATCGATGTCGCCGCATACCTGCGCGACGGCCAGAAGGCTCTGGCCAAAAAAGATTATCGTAAGGCAAAGCGCTTCTTCCAGGAAGTTCTCGGTCAGGAACCAAAGAACCAGGAAGCCACTGACGCTTTGGCGCAGATCAACACTCAGGATACGAGTACCGTCCAGGCATCAGACGACGATCCGCAGCTTAGCCGCTACATCGGCGCGTTCTATAGCGGCCAATATGCCACTGCCGAACAGCTTCTGAACACCTACATCTTCACCCAGCCAAAGGGCAAAGGTAAGCTCGGCTTGGCCAACTTCTACCTGGGCGCAAGCATGATGACCCGCTACTACTTGTCGGGCGCTAATGACACCAATCTCAAGCGCGAGGCCGAGTCGAAGTTCAGTGACGCCAAGAAGGTCGATGGTTTCAAGGCTCCCAAAGACTTCATTTCGCCCAAGATCATGAAAGCTTTTGAAGAGGCTTCCTAAGTATTTCGGGGCCTCGCACTCCCTCCATCTAGGGTGGTTCGCTGACCGTTCACGGGCATCAATCCTAGTAACATTTAAGTGACTTTTCTACTAGCTACTTAGTCCGCGAAATGTTATTTTTTCTCCCTCTCGTTCCAGGTACATACCAGTGTGTTTATGCAGGATGGGTCTGTTTACCATCTTGATACTTCTGGCCCAGGGCCTCGAGCGGTGAGGTTGCGGTATTTCACGGGGTAGGGAGAGTTCTATGAGTCGGTTCGTTCGGCTTCTTTTGATTGCAGCCTGTGCCATGTTTTTTGCCGCGCCATTCGCAATGGCGCAGAACGCTACGGTGCTGGGCACCGTCTTCAACAAGACCGGAGCGCCAATGCCGGGCGTGGTCGTGTTGTTGGAGAACAAAGACACGGGCTTCATCAAGTCGGCCAACACCGGCGCCGATGGTTCGTACACCATCAGCGGCGTCCCTCCCGCAGCGGGTTACAAAATCTCTGCCGCCACCGCGCAAGGCGACCCCATTGGTACTCCGCGCGAGAATATTGAAGTCAACGTCGGCGACGAGCGTGAGATCCTTCCGCCGCTCCGCGAACCAGTCCCCGTAAGCCCTGCTGCCGGTGGTGAGACTACTCCTGGCACTCCCGTGGCTGCCGCTGCTGCGCCCGCACCCTCCGGCCCGGCTCCCGTCGTGCGTAATGAGACAACCATCACCAGCATCGGCGGCGTCATCACCGGTGACCAGTTGCGTAGCTTGCCGCTCTATAACAGAAACTTCCTCGTGTTGGGTCTGTTGACTCCGAACACTCACGACGTAGAAGCCGGTTCACCGCTTTCGGGTTCCAGCTTCAGCATCTCCGGCAACCGCCCGAGTTCGAACAACTTCTTGCTCGACGGCGCTGAGAACATGGCCACCAGCAACAATCAGGCGATCCCGTTCCAGGTGAACGACGCCATTCAGGAATTCCGCGTCACCTCCAGCACCGCCAATGCTGAATTCGGACGCGGCTCCGGCGTGGTCTCGGTCGTTACCCAGTCCGGCAAGAACGCATTCCACGGTTCCATCTTTGGCTACTTCGCCAATGATGCGCTGAACCAGGACAATCCGCTCTCAACTTACAGTGGCACAGGTTTCGATAAAGCCGCCGCTTATGCCGGCCCGCTCAACGCCGCTCCGTTGGCGTTCTCTCCCGGCGCTGCCGCCGCTCCATCAAGCTATAACCAGTACGTGAACACGGCCCGCGCGGCTTCGAACGGCACCACGCAGAACGATCCCACGCACCCCGCCGGATTCGCCAGCACTAACCCGAACACCCCGCTGCCCTCCGGAGCTTGCAACGGCACAACGGCAAATGGACTCTTTGATCCGGCGACCGTCCTCTCCAAGTGCGGAAACAATTTCAAGCAGCCTTTCGATTCCAAACAGTTCGGCGCCAACATCGGCGGCGCTATCGTGAAGAACAAGCTGTTCTTCTTCTCCAGCTATGAAGGAACGCGCATCAACAATCCGAATCCGATCTATGAGCGCGTGCCGTCGTCGTTTGATAAGAGCGCTGCGGTAGCGAACGCCGCGCACTCAGCCGACTACCAGATCGCCAAGAGCTTGCTCGGTCTGTACCCGACGGCCAACGTCGTCGCCGTCCCGGGAGCGCTTGAGTTCTATCAGGGCGTTGCCCCCAACTACACCAACGTGCACAACGCGCTCATCCGCGGCGACTACAAGCATTCTGACTCGCTCAAGTTCAACATCCGTTACGCCGGACAGTTGCTTGACCAGTTGCATGATGACACTCTGCCCGAAGGCGGAACGTATCCTGGCAACGGCGCGAATCGTAAAGCGCAGAACCAGAACGGTACCCTCTACATCGAAAAGACCTACCGCAAGATCACGAACGAGACGCGCTTTAGCTTGAACCAGTTCCGCTTCACAGAGACTCCGCAAGATGCGAACTTCAACGCGCAAAATCTGGGCTTGAAGAATTCATCCTTGCAGACCATTCTCCTCAGCGGCCTCGATACGCGCTACAGCGGCGCAGCTCCGGGAGTGCAGGGCGCATACGGCGGATGGATGGACTCCTTCTGGTCCGCAGATGCCGGACTCAATCCCACTACCACTACCCGCATGCTGCCTACGCTCGATGGCCTGTTCCCATTCGCGCGCTTAGGCGCACCCCTCGACGCTCCCTCACTGCACCGCGACACCAACTGGTCAGTCTCTGACGGCTTCACATGGACAAAGGGCAAGCACTCATTCAAGTTCGGTGGCGACTTCCGCTTCTTACAGAACCGCGTGACCGACGGCGGATTCAGCCGCGGTTACATCGCTTCGGGTGACATCGGCGAATTCGATTCCGACTCCGAGACCTGCAACACCGGCACTGTGAGCGGCACCACCTGCGGCAACGGTCTGGTGAAAGCGTTCAATGCGCCTTCATTCGACTACGCCTTGAATCAGCAGCCGAACTTCAATGGCCTGTTCAATTCCTATAACTACTCCGGATACGCGCAAGACACCTGGAAAGTACACAAGCAGGTCACGGTCAATGCCGGACTTCGCTATGAATACTTTGGCGTACCGGTGGAAGTGAACAACCAGATTTGGAACTACGATCCGAAGGCCAACGGTCTCGTACAGCAGGGTGGCACGCAAGTATTTGATCCGTTCGGCTACTCTTGCGGCACCACCGGCGCGAACTCCGTAGTGACGAACGGCATCTTCGTGGATTCCATTCCACGCGTGCACAGCACGTCGGCGCAATGGCAGTGCTCGGGCAGCACGCAGGGCAACATCATCCAGCCGGACTTCAACGACTTTGCCGGACGCCTCGGTATCGCCTACGACGTCGGCGGCCACGGACGTACAGTCATCCGCGCGGGCATTGGTCTCTTCTACGATCAGCAGCCCATCAGCTACATGGCTCGCTTGATGGAGAACCGCCCCACGCTGCTGAACGGCGCCAATCCGCGCTACATCTACGGACAGGAATTCAACGGCGACAATTGCTTCCCGTATTGCGGATTCGGCAATGCCACGGTGAATCCATCATTCACCAGCGCAGGCTACTCGTTCGATCCTCTGCGTCAGAGTGCGGCCAGCCCGTTCGGCCTCTTCGGGCGTGACAATGGCCATTCCCGCGCCCCGTATTCGCGCCAGGCTAACGTGACCTTGCAGCAGACTCTCACGCCTAACGTCGCCATTGAACTCGGCTACATCGGCGATGCCGGTCACCGCCTGCCCATCATCACCAACTCCGGTTACAACGATGAATGGTTCTGCGCCAATTCGCGCGTGCCCATCAGCGGTACGGGCGTTCCTGCAGGCTCCACAGCTCCTACGTGCGACACTTTCGCGCAGGTGCCGGTGGAAGTGCAGTCCAACGTCGGTTCTTCGATCTATCACTCCGGTATGGCGCGTGTGCGTGTGGCCCAGTTTCACGGCCTGCGCTTAAACGCCACTTACACATATTCGTACGCATATGACAATGCCTCGGCTGCGAACCCGAGCCTGGTTCCCACGCCGCTCATCACACAGGCCTTCGGTCTGCAGCAGTTCGGCGTCGGTAATCCTTTCGGGTTCATCATCGCTGGCGGTACAACCGCGAGTTTCGCATCCGGTATCCGTACCATTACTCCGGCTGCCGCGGCCACGATCCCTGCCAGCATCAGTGGCGCAGACACGTTCACGTCCAGCTTGACCACGACCGGCGCGGGACAGGTCTTTGTCAGCCACTACAACTTGCCGCAGGATCCCACGAACTTCGCCACCAATGATTGGGGCCCATCAGACTTCAGCACCACGCACCGCGTAGTGCTCGACTACAACTATGAGCTGCCGATCATGAGGAATTCTGAGAAGTGGGGCAATTGGCAGGTAAGCGGCATCGTAACCGCACAAAGCGGCCAGCCATTTACCGTCTTCTCTGGCCCGCTCTTCGGTGAAGTCACGCAGCGCGTGAACGCCAGCGGCCTTACCACCACCGGCGATCCGAACAATTACTTTGCCGGCGTGAACACCATCACGCTTCCCGGACAGCAACTGGTGAATGGTACCCGTTGCTTCCTGGCCAGCGCAGCAGCCGGTTCCGCGCTCAGCACTGGCGTGATCGGTTCGCCCTGCTTGGGCAACACCACTCGCAACCAGTTCACTGGTCCTTCCTATGCCAGCATGGACTTGGCTATCCAGAAGGGCTTCAAACTTTGGGGTGAAGGCAAGGAACTCAGCATCCGCACTGAAGCCTTTAACCTGCTGAACCGCGCCAACTACTACAACCCCATCAGCACCTACTCGCTGGACGGCGTCAGCACGGTCAACCCGGACTTCGGCAAGATCAAGTCTGCCCACTCGCCGCTGCAGTTGCAGTTCTCAGCACGCTTCACGTTCTAACGATTCGTAAACTCAAAAGCCCCTCTTCCCGAGGGGCTTTTTTATTTTTACGAATTACCCGAAGGGTGGAGCTGGCCTTTCAGGCCTGCGTCGGATTCGTCAGGATGCGCCTGGCTTTAGCCACTGAGGTCAAACCGCGGAAACGACGAGTTTGTGTTTCTCCAGTTCCTCTGCAGCCTGCGCCGCACGATCCTCAGAGGTCTGCCGCGTGACCCACTCGATCAGTTCTTTCACTCCGTCTTTTAACTTCACCTGCGGCTCATAACCAAGCAGTCTACGCGCTTTGTTTATGTCCGCCACGCAATGCCGGATATCTCCCACTCGCATCTGCTCCGTGACTTCTGCAGAGATGTTCTTTCCCATCGCCTCCGCCAACAGCTTCGCAACCTGGCCAATGCTGATCGGCTCGCCGCTCCCCACATTCACTGCTTGATAGTCAGCCGCGTTATTCTCCAGCGCTAAGAGGTTGGCCTGCACCATGTCACTCACGTGCACAAAATCCCGCGTCTGGTTCCCGTCTTCAAAGATAAGCGGCGCCTTGTCATTCAGCATGCGCGAGCAAAAGATCGCGCAAACACCCGTATAAGGATTCGACAACGCTTGCCGCGTGCCGTATCCATTGAAGTAGCGCAGCGCGACCGTAGGTATGCCATACGCTCGTCCCATGATCAAGCTGAGCTGTTCCTGGTCTTGCTTCGATACCGCATAGACAGAAGCGGGGAAGAGCTGTTTCGTTTCTCGCGTAGGGACGGGAGTAAGACCGCCGCCACACTGCGGACACGCAATGTCCCACACTCCGGTTTGTAGTTTTTCCAGATCGCGCACCGCCGGCGCCACGCCACCGCACTTCGCGCAGTCGTATTCGCCTTCGCCATAGATAGACATCGATGACGCGACCACGACCTTCCTGATCGTATCTTTGCGCTTCCGTATCTCATCCAGCAGCACCGTCGTGCCCACGGTGTTAGTCGTCATGTAGCGCACAGGCTCGTACATCGACTGGCCGACGCCGACTTCCGCCGCTTCATGAAATACCGCTTCCACGCCTTGAAGCGCAGCACGCACCGCCTCCGCCTCGCGGATGTCGCCCGCAAGCAACTCCGCCGCGGGGTTCAGGAACTGCGGCTTTCCGCCCGGATGCACCTGTTGTATAAGGCTGTCGAGCACCCGCACTTTATGACCGCGCGCCACAAGTGCATCAACCAAGTGTGACCCGATGAACCCCGCGCCGCCGGTGACAAGGATTTTCATATATATATAAAGGTGGTGAAAAGGTAAGTAGAAGCTTGACCACAGTAAGACGCGGATTCCGAGGTCGCCGTTGTCCAGAGTCGCTGATTTGCGTCTGAATGGTTGCGCTAAATGTTCGCCAAATGCTGTCGTAAGGATGCTTGCATGCGAACGCCGGCAACTTTTTGGGTTAAGTCACGACCCCGCCTGAAGAGCGCGATTTGCAGGCTCGGTCTGCAGACTGCGGCTGACGACTACGCTTGCCGGCTGTGCCGCCGTGATCGGCAAGGATGGCTGCGGCCGATTCTATAGTGCCTGAATATCTCTCTGGCGCCCTACTTGGAAGCTTGGCGCAAGTACTGCACCGCCTGCGGATTCTCCGCCAGCATCTTCAGCAGTCCCGGCGTGAGGGCCTGAATGGCCTCTTCTTCCGTGTACTTATGGCCCTTATCCGGCGACGCGGCCCCTTTATGCCAGGCCACATGCATCATCTCGTGCAAGTAAACCCGCCGTCGCTCATCCGATTGAGAACTAGGATCGATCTGCACGGTGTGGGTGGTGAAATGCGTCATGCCCACATAAGTGTCAGGGAAGGGCTGCATTTCCACGCGGAATTGAATGTCGTCAATGCGCAGGTCCGGCGGCGCGGCTTCGGTCAGGGGCCCAACATTTGTCATTGCGCTAGCCGAAGAGGCGGCCGGCGCATTGATGGGGCCTATGGCGAGAAAGAGTCCACATATACCCGCGACCCCAGCGAGCAGCCAGCGGTTGACTGAAGCCAAAACTCTCATGGTGCCGAACAGTTTCGCGCTCCGCTAATTCGTTAGCCATCCTGTATTTGCCTTAGTTAGGAGTGCTGGCCGCAGGGGAAGGCAAGAAGGATAAACGCAAAATCCAGCTTTAGCCCTCTCTGCGGAAGGAAGAAGCTGCGGTGAGAGCATAGGCTTACAAAAGAGATAAAAACTGGTCGGGGCGAGAGGATTCGAACCTCCGACCCCCTGCGCCCAAGGCAGGTGCGCTACCAGGCTGCGCTACGCCCCGACTTGTCCATTGTAAATGACTGCTCCGCATCCGCGCCGGGAACACTCTTAAGCACCGGTAGACTGTACGTCTTCTTGAGCAACTCACCCCCAGATCACCCAGCGGATGATCCATACAGTGACCATGATCGGGATCACAACCAGCGCCACCATCCCTAAAGCCAGCGCGATTAGGAACAGCCAGTCCTGCAGCGTGTGCGACGCTCTCACACCACTCTTGGACCGCATCAGCAGGTTGTAGTTCATCCGGTTTGATTTCCACACAACGTCGAATGCATCGCCTGCCACCGGGATGATGCCCAGCAAAGTATCAATTGCGATGTTGGTGAACATGCGCGCCATCGTCACGCGCGGCAATCCACGCTGCCATGCGCCATAAATAATGAGGAATGACATGAAGCCTGTGATGAAATCGCCTAAACCGGGTATCAGTCCCACCACGGGGTCAAGGCCGAATCGCAACTTCGTGCCGGGTATGGTGAAAACATCATCCAGCAGGGAGGCCAGATATTCGAGCTGTTGGTCGCTGATCTCGAAACGCACCGCCGGTTTGTGCGGCGGAATGATCTCTGGCTGGCTGTGGCTCCCCATGATTCAGATTAGAGTCTATCGGAAGGGTTAGGGATTCGTGCGCCCTATAATCGTGTGCGATGTCGGACTCATCGAAGCCGCCCCATTACGCGTTGGTCTCCTACCTCCGCGGGCCCATCGGCAAGTTCATTGAACAGTTGCGCGCGGAACTTGATCCAGAACAGGCGCACTTGGCAGCGCATGTGACCGTGTTGCCCCCGCGGTTACTCAAAGGCAGCGAGACAGACGCTCTGCATTCACTGGCATCTCTGGCCATGCATTTCAAGCGCTTTCAAGTCACGTTCGGCGATGTCGATTCGTTCGCGCCCGCCTCGCCCACGGTCTTCATTCGAGCGTCCCATTCCGCCGGCCGTTTTCGCGACATGCATGAGGCTTTTAACAGAGGGCCGCTTTCCACGGAAGAGCCGTGGCCATACGTGCCGCATTTGACCATCGTGAAGACGGAAGATTTCGCTGCTGCAGCCCAAGCACTCGATATAGCCCGTCAACACTGGGCAACTTTTCGTGGAAACCGATTTGCCCGGATTGAAGAGCTCACGTTTGTGCGCGAGGCCGAAGCCAATCGTTGGATCGACGTCCACACGATTCGGCTCAGAAGTGAATGAATTGTTGTGTCGGGAGTATTGGCGGTTGTGGGATTCGAACTTGAGGCGGTTTCGCGGCGTGAGCGAAGCGGGAGCCGCGAGCCGAAATCCTGAGCGCAGCGAAGGACCTCGAAGAACCAGATTGTGCAGAGTTATGGGGCGGATAGTGGGATTCGAACCCACGACAGCCGGTGCCACAGACCGGTGTTCTACCGCTGAACTATATCCGCCGTGTAGAACGTCCATTTTATCAGAGTATCCCCACCCAGCCGAAGATGAGTCCTAGGGCGCCAAGCCTCGACTAACCCTTCCACGTTTTGACCGTGTCTCTGTTCTCTGTGCAGGGTTTTCAGCCTCGGCAATCAGATTAATTCGAGCACGATCCCGGCCCACGCGGATCGCCACAATGCCCGCAACCGCCGCCGCGTTTGGCCGAACCCGCCGACTTCGCGAAGTCACCCTTGCCCTTCACCGATCCCACTGCAAATGACGAAAGCAGCTGCTCCAACTTCGTGCTATTGCAATCTGGACAATGCGCCTTAGCTGGGCCAGTCACGATGGCCTCAAACTGCTTGTCGCACGATTTACATACATATTCAAAGATAGGCAAGGTGTGCCCCCGAATCGATTCCACTGAACTCTTGCACCTCAATCTTATAATCAAGAGCCAGTGACTTCAAAGATCGAATCAGAGTTCGTGCCCCGCCGCGGCCTGCGTAATCGCCACGCCCAGACTCTCGCCGGAAATTTCCTGCCGCGCACGAACATTCTTCCTGACCCGCAGGAAAGGGTATTCAACGTCCATCCCGAAGAAGGTGCTCAGGTCCTATGCCACTGCCACTGGCAGCCTGAAGACCGCAAGCAGAATGTGCTCACCGTCATTATCGTCCACGGACTTGAAGGTTCCAGTGAATCCAAGTACGTCATCGGCACCGGCAACAAAGCCTGGGCACGCGGCATGAACGTGGTCCGTATGAACATGCGCAATTGCGGCGGCACGGAGCAGCTCTCGCCAACCCTGTATCACTCCGGCATGAGTGATGATGTAGGCGCCGTCACGCGCACATTGATCGAGCACGACGGCCTTAAACGTATCGCTCTCGTCGGGTTCTCCATGGGCGGCAATCTCGTGATGAAGCTCGCTGGCGAGTGGGGAAGAAAACAAAACGCACCCAAAGAGCTGGTCGCAGTCGCTGGGGTCTCGCCCGCCATGGACCTCGCTCCCTCTGCCGACGCGCTGCACGAATTGCAGAACCGCATCTACGAGTGGAAGTTCCTGCGCGGATTGCGTCGCCGCTTCCGCCGCAAAGCAGAACTGTTTCCCGATCGCTATGACCTCGCGCACGTCGAAGGTTCGCGCACCATCCGCGACTTCGACCATCAGGTCACAGCGCGTTACTCCGGCTTCACCAGCGCAGACGACTACTACACCCGCGCCAGTTCCTCCCGTGTAGCTGAATTCATCTCGGTGCCCGCACTGGTCATCCACTCCACCGACGATCCATTCATCCGCATGCTGCCGCAGACCCGCGCCAAACTCATCGCCAATCCCAACGTGACTTATGTCGAAACCTCGCATGGCGGCCACTGCGCCTTCATCGCAGAATCAAATGGATACGCGGGCTCCAACGACGGTCGCTGGGCGGAACGTACAGTGATAGAGTTCTTCGCAAGATTTTGAACGGAAAAGATTTTCAACACAAAGAACACGAAGGCCGCTAAGAACACAAAATCAGGCAAGCCCAAAGCAAAATCAAAAACTAGAACCCAAAAAGATTTTTTTGTCCTTTGTGTTGTTAGTGTCCTCTGTGTTGAAGTCTTTTGATTTTCGGGAAACGAGAAACGGGAAACGGGAAACGATTTTTTCATGCAGGCTGAATTCAACGTCGAACTCGGTGCCGACGACCACTGCCTGGAGATGCCATGGGCATCTCCCGACGGCACGCTGCACTTCCTCGATCTCCGCAATCAACCCGAGCTCCTTCTCGAAGTCACCGAGGCCGCAGACAATCGTGACCTAGCCGAGTTCCTCTCCGTGCTGAACCAGCAGAGTTCTATACTCCAGACCGCAAAATGCGATACGTGGCTCACCAATGAACTCGATGCAGAGGATGAGATCTTCGGTTCGCCCTGGAAGTTCGGTTCGTATGTAGATCTGATCTTCACTGAACCTGCGCGCCAACGCGCCATAGCCGAACACGAAGGATTCGCCGATTCTCTGGTCGCCTTGCTGACCAAAGTCCCCGACTTCGCCGCTGCCGCAGATTTTGTCCTCCGTCGTTGCTACTTCCACCGGCCAAACCAGTCTCCTGACCACAGCGACGACGGCTACAGCCTAACCTTTTATCTGAACGGCTACGGCGACGACGAACACGGCGCCAAAAAGAGCTGGTCCATCGGCCTCAAGCTCGTACAGAACGCGGTCATGCAACTCAGCGCCAGAAAAAAATAGACTTTCAACCTGAATATTGACTTGGTTCATGCCCATCTTTATCGCCACGCCTCTACTTTACGTGGCGATTGGGTGGGCGCGACGAGAGTGATATTGCCCAAGATCCCCGAGACGAGATGCCAGAAATATTTAAAATGGCGCTTGATCCATATGAGTGTCCTGATCAACAGAACCGTGACACTGAGCGAAGCGTCGATGCTATGCATTTCGATTGTTGCGGCCGGTCCACCTCTCTGCCAACCTTAGGAGTGTCATCCTGAGCGGAGCGCCTTGTTTTGGCGCGAAGTCGAAGGACAATGCCTTTGCTCTTGCCGTTGACGTTTGCCTCTGCGCCCCAGAAAAAGCGCGGTGTTTATAGCACCCGCACATTAAAGGCGACCAGAGCCCTACTGGCGAGACAGCCGTCAATAACCCGACGGATGCATGTATCCGGGGCAGCTCTTTCGCCAAATCGAAATTGTTTCTTTCTCGGAATACCGTTGAAGGATTGCGCCATCGGATATTCGCACTCTGTATCCGCGGCAAACACCCATTTCCTTGCCGCAATCGCTGGTCGGATAGACCTGCGGCGCGAGTAAAAGCTCATCCGAGCCCTTCATCCACCTTACAACGAATACATTCGTATCTCTATACGCACAAGAGTGATGACGCTCGAACTCCATCGTGGCATTCTTGATCGTGACAAATTCTTGTACCGAATTGGTCGAGATTTTGAATACTCTTACCTTGTAGGTGCCTATCGCACCTCCATTACTCCAAAGAAAATAGAAGGCCTGTGAATCAGGAGCCCAATTTACATAAACGCTCCCGCTCAAATCTCCTAATGCATATTTCGCTATGAGTTGCTTACCCGTGTACACGCGCAAGCCGCCGTTTTCGTCATCTTCGTCCTTGACGCTCAAAGACACACGATGACGTCCGTCTGGAGAAAGGATGCTGACTCTTTTTTCCAGATCCTTAAGTGTGAAACTTGTTCGAGAACACCTTTGCGGGTGGGCAGAGAGTGGAGATGAAGCAGAGCTCACGACAAAGACTGTGAATACAATGACAATGCGGCGGTAGATTGAGGCATTCATACGTTCACCGTTCGGTTCGCTCGCCGCCGCGAGGTCAAAAAGTACTGGTGAGCGCGGCAGGAATCGAACCTGCAACCGTCGGATTAGAAATCCGATGCTCTATCCGGTTGAGCTACGCGCCCTCGATTGGTCCCGCTTAATTCTAACAACCTTGCCCTCCATAGTGCCTTGTTCTCGATGGAAGTCCGTTTTCTAGCAACTAGCCACCAGCCACTAGTCACTAGCCACTGCCGTAGTTTAGGATTCTCCCGTTTTCCAGGAGCATCCATGACGACTCGTCTCCGCCCAATCTATTCCGCCTTCTGCCTGATTGCAGCCCTGATCCTCGCCGCCACCTCTTTCGCCGCCCAAGACGGCAAGCGCCTCATCACCGAAAAAGACATCTTCCAGTTCAACTGGACTGCCAACCCGGAGATCTCGCCCGACGGTTCGCAAGTGGCCTTCGTAAAAGTGAGCGTGAACGAAAAGCGTGACGGATACGACACCGCGCTATGGGCCGTCTCCACCAGCGGCAACGGCGAACCGTGGCGACTTACCAATGGCCCGCGCGATTCATCACCGCACTGGTCGCCAGGCGGCAAGCGTCTGGCCTTCGTCCGCTCCGCAGAAAAAGATGGCAAGCCACAGCCCGCCCAGATCTACATCCTCAACTTCACCGGCGGCGAACCTTGGGCGCTGACATCGATGCCTAAAGGCGCAGGCGGAATCGAATGGTCGCCAGACGGGAAGTGGATCGCCTTCAACAGCTCCACAACTGCCGCCGACATGGCCAAGGCCGAACCAAAAGGCGAGAGGAAGCCCGGCGCGAAAGATGACGCGCGCTCCGCAGCGAAGTCAGATGACGCCAAGCCCGAACACGAATCAGACGTCCACGTCATCTCCCGCGCAGTCTATCGCAACAACGGCTCGGGATACCTTGACCCCAAGCGGGTCTCGCACATCTGGATCGTTGAAGTCCCGGATGCAGCCAGCGAGACCGCCATGCCCAAGCCGCGCCAGCTTACCTTCGGCGCCTACAGCGAAGGTAGTGTGATGTGGTCGAAAGATGGCAGCACCATCTACTACACCAGCGATCGTCGCCCTGAGTCTTACTATGACCTGTCCGAAGACGAACTCTTCTCCGTTCCTGTTGCCGGCGGCGCGCCAACGAAAGTTCTGCACATCAACGGTGACTTGCAATCGCCGGTGCTCAGCCCAGACGGCCAGCGCTTCGCATTCCGCGGTTCGCCTAACAAGCCCGTGCGCTCCTTCTCGCAAAGCGATCTGTGGACAGTCGCAGCCACAGCGAACGCCAAGCCCACAAACCTCACCACAAACTTCGATTGGGAGGTGGGAAGTGGTCCCGGTGGTGACCAGCATCCTCCGCGAGGCGGCGGACGCGCAACTCCAGTCTGGTCCGCAGACGGCAAGACCATCGTCGACGCTGTCCTGAAAGAAGGGGCGTCCAACCTCTATCGCTTTGACGCCGCCACCGGCGCAGCCACCGAACTGACAACAGGGAAGCACGACGTCTTCTCCTTCACCGCATCCGCCGACGGCACCAAATTCGCCTACGTAGAATCCACGCCCACCAAGAT
>JAICWB010000022.1 GCA_025935035.1 Terriglobales bacterium | reverse complement strand
GCGGCGATCTCGCGGCGCAGGATGATTTGCGAATCTTCGAGGCTTGAGTCAATGCCGTTGGCTTCAAGGATTTTTGCTACGCGCTTTTCCGCGGCGACGTCCACTTCGATCACACATGAAAGCACAGCTTTTTCTGCGCCGTGGCGGACCATGTCGGTTGACGCTTTATCACCAAGCAGCAACGCAAGCGCATCAATCAGGATGGATTTGCCGGCGCCGGTCTCGCCGGTGAGCAGGTTCAGTCCGGGAGCGAACTCTACGGCTACGTTGTCAATAACGGCGTAATTCTCAACGCGGAGTTCGAGGAGCATGGCTTTTCCTGTGCGCTGCTGTGGAGCATAGCATGGAAAGTTTCTAGTTTCTCGTTTCTAGTTCGTAGAAAAAACAGGTTCCTCGCCAGGCTCGGAATGACAATTTTTCGTTTACTTGTCCAGCCATGGCTGCAACCGTCCCGTGAACATCAAGCCGAGCATCCGGAAATCAGAGATGAAGGACCAGAACGGGTGACCGAAAGTTGCGGGGACATTCTTCTCGAGTAGGAAGTGCCCGGTCCAGGCGAAGGTGTATGCAATAGGGATCCAGAGGAATGCGTACCAGGGGTGTCCGAGGAGAAATGCGGCAATGAGTACCGACAGGCCGAGCAGGGTGCCGGCGGCGTGCATCGCGCGATTACGCGGGTCGGCGTGCTGCTTCACGTAGTACGCGAAGAAGTCGTTGTAGGTGGCGAATTGCGGTGCGTCGGACATCGCGCGTAATCGTACCTCAGGGGCTGAAGCCCGACAATTTTGGATGCGTGAAACTACGCCGTACCCCGCATTGCCCTAGAGGAAGAGCGAGCCGAGAGCGATACCGATGTGCGGCACTAACCCACCTGCGAAAAACGCGCAGGTGGGGCACCCGCTCGTCCTTTCACGCTTCGCCCACGGCGACAAAAAACAATTATTATGTCCAGCATCAAGGAGTCGGCTTCATGCGAGTGGGAATACTGACCGGCGGCGGGGATTGTCCGGGGCTGAATGCGGTGATACGCGGCGCGGTGCGCAAGGGCGTGTTTCATCACAGGGATGAGTTTGTGGGTTTCATGGAAGGATGGCGCGGCGTGCTGGAGAACATCACCATGCCGCTGGACCTTAATGCCGTGGCGGGGATCTTGCCCCGCGGCGGGACCATCTTGAAGAGTTCGCGAACGAATCCGGCGAAGAAGGAAGGCGGGATACAGCAGTGTATGGAAACGCTGAAGAAGCAGCGGCTGGATGCGCTGATCGCTATCGGCGGAGATGACACGCTGGGCGTGGCGGTGAAGTTGAATGCAGCCGGTGCGAAAGTTGTGGGCGTTCCCAAGACAATTGACAACGATTTGACGGGAACCGATTTTTGTTTCGGATTCGATACGGCTGTGACTACGGCGACGGACGCGATCGACAAACTTCACTCGACAGCAGAAGCGCACAATCGCGTGATCGTGGTCGAGGTGATGGGACGCAACTCGGGATGGATCGCTATCTATAGCGGCATCGCCGGGGGCGCGGACGTGATCCTCATTCCCGAGCGGCCGTTTGACGTTGATAAGGTAGCGAAGAGTTTGAAGCGGCGTCATGACTTGGGCAGATACTTCAGTATTGTTGTGGTCGCGGAGGGTGCGAAGCCTGTCGGAGGAACAGACCAGACCACCGCGGCAGAAGGCCAAGACGCATTCGGACACGTTCGCCTCGGTGGCGTAGGCAACATGCTGGCCAGTGAGATCGAGAAGCGCACGGGATTCGAGTCGCGTGCGGTGGTGCTGGGGCACATTCAACGCGGCGGTTCGCCATCGCCCTTCGATCGCATGCTGGCCACTCGCTATGGCGTGGGCGCGATCGATGCGGTGCATAACGGTGACTTCGGCAAGATGGTCGCGTTGCGCGGCACGGATATCGTCACCGTGCCGTTGGAGCAGGCTACTTCGCGTACGCGCATGGTGGGGCAGGACTTGATCGATGTGGCTGAGTCGTTGCACGACTGAAACCAGTTGTCAGTAGGCAGTTATCAGTAGTCAGGACAACCAATGCAACAAATGGCATCCAGTGACGATGCAATTTTGCAGGATGCGATTCGTGGCTTCGCAATGGAGACTTCTCGCGGTTGGAGCCTCTGTTCGTTGAGCAGCCTGCGCAAAGAGCGCGGAGATGCATGCCGCGGACAGCTTGAGGCTGTGAGGCTGCTTTTGCGATGGAAGGCTCCGCTCGAAGCGCGGAACAGGCGGTACTCCGCTGAGTGCCACCGTATGGTGCGCGTTCAACGAACCACGCCCGGATCAGCTGCAGATCATTGAAGAGTTGCTGCTGGCTGGCGCACGCGTTGACGTGGTGGAATATCCCACGGGAAACGCCGCGATCGGTGTTTTGTTGCAGCGATTCGGCGCCGTGAAGCGCTGAACGGAAATTTGCAGCCTCACAAAAACCAACGTAACGCTCGAATTCCTTGTGTAGCGGCTAAACTGCGATAGCATAGCTGTGTCACCCCGTTCATACGCATGAAGAATGTCCTCATAGTTGATGATGATCCGCTGATCACGAACCTGCTTTCTGACTTGATCCGTGGCGACGGTGTCGAGATCTCTACCGCAGCTAACGGCGCGCAGGCCTGGGAGAAGATCCAGCACCAGAATTTCGATGTGCTGATCACGGACGTGTGGATGCCTGAAGTGAACGGCATCGAACTGCTCGCGAAAGTCCGCACATTGCCTACGCAGCCGAACATCGTGGTGATGAGTGCGGACGATACTCCGGAAGTGATGCTGAAAGCGGCGAAAGAGCAAGCGCACGTCTTCATCAACAAGCCATTCAAAGCGATGGAGACGCAGAAGATCCTGCGTGAAGCGCTGGAGAAGCCTGCGCCGAGTCCGATCGAGATCGTGTCTGCGAAACCGGGATGGGTGGAGATGATCGTGCCGTGCGAGCGCGCGAACGTTGACCGCATCCATGACATGATGTTCAAACTCAAAGGTGACCTGCCGCAAGATGTGCGTGAGAACGTGAGCCAGGCATTTCGCGAGTTGCTGATGAACGCCATGGAGTGGGGCGGCAAGTTCGATCCGGCGCGCAAGATCCGCATCAGCTACCTGCGCGCGAAAAAGATGTTGCTGTACCGCATCGCCGACCCGGGCAGCGGATTTGATTTTGCGGGATTGACGCACGCGGCAGTGAGCAATCCACCGGATAATCCCATTGAGCATATGGCGGTGCGGGAAGAGAAAGGCATTCGTCCCGGAGGGCTGGGGATTTTGATGACCATGTCACTTGTGGATGAGTTGCTTTATAACGAAGCGCAGAACGAAGTGGTGTTTGTGAAGTATCTGGAATAGCTTCGTACGCGTTTACATTTCCTATCCACTATTCGCCCGTACACGTCTGTTTTCATTGACATTTAATGATGCAGTAGGCACACTTACTGCTTCGTTGAGCAATCATTCAGCTGTTTCGTGCCACTCTCAGCGAATATTTATATTTTGAAACCCCCTTTTTATTGGTGAAGATGGCGACTAGGGTGGCGTATACGCTGGACTCAACATTAGACAGCGTAAATATGGTGGAACAGACCGCCGAGCAACTGGCGATCAAGGCGGGCTTCAGCGAAGAAGACCTGCACAAGATCACGATGTCAGTGCGCGAAGCCGCGGTGAATGCCGTGCTGCACGGCAACGCCTACGATCCCGGCAAGAAGATCACCGTGGCGTATGAGACCACGCAGGACACGCTGGCCATCACCATCAGCGATGAGGGGAAAGGACTCGATCCCGGCACGCTGCCTGATCCGCTTGCGGAGGAGAATCTGTTGAAGACCTCAGGACGTGGTATCTTCCTTATTCGTTCTTTTATGGATGAAGTAAAGATACGGGAGCTGCATCCCGGCACAGAGATCAAATTGGTAAAACACATGAGCGCCCCGGAAACGGGCGCAAAGGAGCAATAAGATGAGCTTGAAGTCCAGCGCACGCCAGGTGGATGGAATCACAGTCTTAGACCTGAGCGGACGCATCACCCTCGGCGAAGGCAGCGTTGTGCTGCGTGACACTATCCGCGAAGTTCTTGGCAAAGGCGAGAAAAAGATCCTGCTCAACCTGGGCGACGTGACTTATATCGACAGCTCCGGCATTGGCGAATTGGTCAGCGCATTCACCGCGGTGCGCAAAGAGGGCGGCGAGTTGAAACTGCTGAACCTCACGAAGAAAGTCCACGACCTGCTGCAGATCACCAAGCTTTACACCGTGTTTGACGTGAAAGACGATGAAGCCAGCGCGATCTCTTCGTTCACGAAGTAGTAGCAGCCAGCATTCAGCATCCGAGCATCAAGTGGCAGGCCGCATTGCAAAATGCGGCCT
The DNA here is from genome assembly GCA_025935035.1 of Terriglobales bacterium. Classification (GTDB taxonomy): domain Bacteria; phylum Acidobacteriota; class Terriglobia; order Terriglobales; family Acidobacteriaceae; genus JAICLA01. The sequence goes on along the minus strand of JAICWB010000022.1, from coordinate 15,660 downwards.
GCTTTGTTTTCTGGGCGAGGAAACATGGTGGCGTGTAGAATGCGGCGCATGAAAAAGCTCATGAGGTCCACTTCCCTGTTATTGCTAAGCGCGGCCATTCCGGCGCTAGCGGCAGATTGCATACCTTTCACTGAGGCCCCGAAAAAGATCGACGAGACGGTTTGCGTGACGGGCAAAGTGGTAAAGGTGAACTCCAGCGGACGCTCGGGAACGATGTTCATCAACTTTTGTGACGACTACAAGAAGTGCGCATTCAGCGTGGTGGTGTTCCCTAAAGACGTTGAGAAGGTGGGAGACGTGCGCGCGCTTGAGGGAAAGACGATCGAGATCCACGGCAAGATCAAAGAGTATCGCGGGAACGCGGAGATGATCCTGGAAGACCCCGCGCAGCTTTCCGGGCCGGTAACGAAGCTGCCTCCGTTGCCAAAGAACTACGACGTGGAGAACCAAGGAAAATACAGCCCGGGACAATACAACACGCCGAAGAAGCCGGATCCGGGGAAGAAGTCGCCGGATGCGGCGCCGCCGGTCCCGAAGTAGGTTTCCTGTTTCCCGTTTCCTGTTTCCCAAAAACCCAACACGGAGAACAGAGGCACAGAGTAAATAAGGTTAAAGAACAAAGCCCCGCTTGCGCGGGGCTTTTTGTGCGAAGTGGAAATGCTTACATCGCTTCGGCTTGTTTTTCTGCCATGGGTCCGATCACTGGGATCATCCACTTATTGTTGCCGAATGCCTTGATGGCGGCGACGATGGCGATGATGAAGATCGCCAGCGAGAAGAACGGCAATAAAATCCATCCGATGATGGGGATCAGGCCCAGCACGATGTGGCCGACGATGGAAGCCAGTCCGAGAAAAAGACCCTGGAAAGCATGGAAGCGCACGAACTTGTTCTTGTTGTAAGGCTCAACCACCAGAAAGATGATGGCCGGAATGAACAGATAAGAAAGCAAGCCGGCGATGTTGTTTTGCAATCCACCAGTCTGTGCCGCAGCCGGGGCCGGGGCCGCCGCGGCGCCGCCTCCTACTGACTGCCCTTTACCGCACGCGGCACAAATTGTTGCGCCGTCCGCCATTTGCGCACCGCACCCTGAACAAAACGCCATCACTGCCTCCCGTGGAACCGCTGAGTGAGTTTTCCTATGTGCGGAAAAAGTATCAAAAAAGAAGGCCCTAGGCAAAGGGATAATGTGCTTAGCACGCTGCCTGAGCCGTAAAGAGCCCTCTCAAACAGCCGCGCTTTAGAACGACCAATGGCGGACTTTTACGTCCTCAGTCGCGCTTGCGGCATTCTTCGCAGAGTCCGTAGATCTGAAAGGTGTGCCGCGTGGTGTCATAGTGGAACTTGCGGCCGATCTCCTGTTCGAGCTTGTCCACTTCAGGCGAGAAGAATTCCACCGAACTGCCGCAATCGGTACAGACCATGTGATGATGGCTGCGGCGGTTGTGTTGATGCTCGTAACGGGAAACACCGTCATGGAACGAGACTTCACTCGCCAGACCGCATTCGGCCAATAATTTCAGCGTGCGATAGACGGTGGAGAAGCCGATCTTGGCGTCGCGCTTTTTTACGAGTTGATGGAGTTCATCCGTAGAAAGATGATCGCGCGTTTCCAGAAAGGTATGAAGGATGATGTCGCGCTGGTCAGTGTGCTTGAGGCCGACCTTTTTTAAGTGCGCATTGAAACGCTCCTGCGCGGACCGTAAGGATTCGCGGCTGATGGAGACGTGGTCGTCAATGCGCTTCTGCAGCATGGCATGAAAAGGATAGCACCCAGCAGTTTCTAGTTTCTCGCTTCTAGTTTCTAGGGCCCGAATCGGCGGTTTCGGTTGTTACAATCTGAGGAGTCCATGGCGACTGCGTCCGCATCCCCTTCCTACACATTGGCTCGAAGACCGAGAATCGTCAAGGTCATCTTTTTGTCGCTGCTGACATTGGTTGCGGTAGTTTTGATCGCGACCGGAATCGGCGGTTATTGGTTTTACTCGACCGCGAAGGAATCGTTGCCTCAACTGGACGGCGCCATCCAAGCCGCAGGCCTCTCCGCTCCAGTCACGGTCGTGCGCGATGGGCAAGGGATGCCTCACATCACCGCCGCGAATGTTGATGACATGTTATTCGCGCAGGGGTATGTGACAGCGCAAGACCGGCTATGGCAAATGGATATGAATCGCCGTTTCGGGCGCGGCGAGCTGGCGGAGATACTGGGCGCCGGCCTGGTGAAACTCGATAAGCGCCATCGCATCCTGCGCATAACGGAGACCGCCGAGAAACTTGTGGCATCTCTTCCGCCCGCCGAGCGCGAGCATCTGGACGCATATGTTAAAGGCGTGAACGCACTCATCGACAAACAGCGCGCTCATCTTCCCATCGAGTTCCGCTTGTTGCGGTACACGCCGCGCGCTTGGACGGTGGAAGACTCCGTGATCGTCGGGATCAATATTTCAGAAAGTCTTAGCACTACATTTCCTACGGAGCATTCTCGCGAGGCGATTGCCGCGAAGCTAGGTCCCGATCTTGCCGCCGACCTTTATCCGCTGACATCGTGGCGCGACCGTCCGCCGTCTGCGCTTCCTCGCGACCAGCAGTACACGATCTCACCAGACGAGATTCCGCCGCCGGGGACTGACGAAGGCGTGCTCAAGCCGGAAAACTTTTTTGGACCTGATCTTTGCGATTCGTGTTTTGCAGGCTCCAACAACTGGGTGATATCGGCTGACCACACTACTACGGGCAAGCCACTGCTCTCGAATGACATGCATTTGGACCACTCGATCCCAAATGTTTGGTATGAAGTGCATTTACAGGCGGGAGATTATGACGTTGCCGGCGTCTCTTTTCCCGGCTTCCCATTCGTGATCGTGGGACACAATCGGCGCATCGCCTGGGGCATGACCAACGTGATGCCCGACGTGCAGGACCTGTTCATTGAGAATTTCAACTCCGAAGGTGAATATCAAACACCTACCGGCTGGGAGAAGCCGGAACATCGCACGGAAATCATTAAAGTAAAAAACGCTCCCGACGTCTCGCTCGATGTGACGCTCACGCGGCACGGTCCCATCGTGAGCGACCTCTTCCCTGGTGAAACACGCAAACTTGCATTGCAGTGGACCATCTATGACCCGAAAGCGCTCGACTTTCATTTCTATGAGTTAGGGCTGGCCAAGGACTGGCAGGAATTTCGCGCGGCGGTCTCGCAGTTCGGCGGCGCAACTCAGAATGCAGTCTATGCGGATGTGGATGGGAACATCGGATACCAGACCGCAGGCTTCATTCCGATCCGTAAAAGCGGCGACGGCGCTCTGCCTGTATCGGGGGCCGACGGCTCGCATGACTGGACCGGCTACATACCTTTCGACAAACTGCCGAGCGTTTACAATCCGCCGACGGGGATTTTGGCAACGGCCAATGGCCGCATCACCCCCGATGGATATCCTTATGCAGTTGCCACCGAGTGGGGCGCACCGTACCGCACGGAGCGCATCTATCGCATGCTGGACACCGGCAAGAAGTTCAGCCCGGCAGACATGCTGGCGATGCAGATGGACGATTACTCGGAGTTTGACCGCCTCTGTGCAGACAAATTCGTTTACGCAATTGACCACGCGAAGACCGCTACGCCGGCAGCCAAACGAGCGGCTGACCTGATGCGCGGCTGGGACGGCCACACAAAGATCGATTCTGTTGCAACCACGCTGTCAGTGCTTTCGCGGCGCAAGTTGTGGGAGATGATGCTGCAGCCGAAGCTGGGTGCACAGTGGAAAGATTATGCCTGGTTCAACTCGAGCACTGCGCTGGAAAAAATCTTGATGAATCGTCCGCAGCGTTGGCTACCTTCCGGTTATAGCGACTTTGATGAAGTGCTTGCGACGGCGGTGAACGCTGCGGTCATCGACAACACCAATCTGCACACCGGCGGCTCAGACATCTCCAAATGGCAGTGGGGAAAATTCTCGCGCGTGGATGTGCAGCATCCCGTTTTGAGCCAGGTACCGTTGTTGCGCTTGATACCGCGCTGGCGCGAACTGGTTGGCCCGGGAAACCTTCCCCAAGCAGGCGATGGAAGTTTGACCGTCAAAGCGGCAGGCAAGACATTCGGCGCGTCAGAACGAATGACGATCAACTTTGCTGATCTGGATTCGTCCACTCTGAACATTGTGGCAGGCGAATCAGGACAGGTATTGAGCCCACATTATCTGGACCAGTGGCCGGAGTGGTACGGCGGGACGACTTTCATTCTGCCGTTCTCAGAAAAAAGTGTGAACGCGGCGGCGGTGCATCGGCTGGAGTTACGACCGTAGGGTTTTCGGTCGGCGTTTCCGCTATCAAAAGCCTTTCAACACGGAGGACGCTGAGTTCCCAGAGGGCATAAAGGCAATCAACGGTAAAACCAAAATCAAAAACTTAATTGACGGCAAACCAAAGTCAAAAGGCAAAGATTTCTCAGTGCCCTCAGTGAACTTTGTGCGCCTCGTGTTGAAAGACTTTCTTTTTTGGCTTTCGGGAAACCGGAAACTGGAATCGGTTTCTAGTTGTCCACTTCTTTCACGTCAGAGACTTTGCCGGTGATCAATATCTGCGTTGCTTGCGGCGCGTCCGTGGACGAGTCATAGATGGTCAAGGTACCGCCCTGGATGATGTACACGACCGGCCGCCCTGCAATCGGGGTGATGGCTGTAACGTCGCCGCTCGCTGGATTCGAAGCATTCCCTGACAGGAGCGAAGCCGCACCAGAGCTGGTGTTGTAGACCGAAAGGCATTTGCCGCCGGAGTTGGTGCATGCCTTCGAGCCGACATACAGCTTATTGTTTGCAGCCAGCGCCATCGTGGTGTGCAGACCATCACTGATCGCAGTGGCGACCGGAGCCACAGCAAGAGAGGACAGATTCATCACGTCCAGGCGGCCAAGATTGGTAGTGACATCGGTTCCGGCCACGTACAGGCTTGTGCTATCCATCACCGCGACGGTGGCGGCACGTACCGGCACGTTAGCAGTGATGGTCGGACTGGCGATGTTGCTTATATTCACCACAGCAATACTTGCCTGGACCGTTCCGCCGCATTCCACACCACAATTCAGGATGTAGGCGGTCGAATCATCGCTGCTGATGAGCGCCGTATAGGGCCTTGAACCCGGCGGCAGGGTCAAGGGCGCGGTGACCGCATCGGAGTTCGTACGGTCGACGAATGCCACTTGTTCAGTGTTATCACTGAAAGCAAGGATCGTGTTCCCATTGTGCGTAATGGCCAAGTGACGCACGCCGGGCAGACCGCCTGCCGCAGGAATAGCCGTGACGGCTTGAGTCGTAAGATCCATCTTCGCGATCTCACCCAGACTGGGAATAGCGGCGTAGGCGAAGAGTCCATCTTTACTTGGAACGATGCTTTCCGTGGCCCCGGGAAAACTATTCACCGTGCCCACAACGCTCTCGGTCGCATCATCTATGAGCACAATCTCACCTGTAGAAGAATGCACAATGGATTTTTTGTTGGACATCACGATGATGGACGTAGGAGCGCCACCAGCTGACAGCGTATTCCCCGTCGGCATATCAGTAGCGGAATTGATAACGTCGATCACGCCGCCGAACTCATTCAACAGGAAGGCGCGTTTGGTGGCAGTGGGTTGCGTAGCCGGAGTGGTGCTGGTGCTACCGCCGTTATAACTTCCGCAGCCCAAAAATAGCGCGAATGCGCCGCCGACGGCGCAGAGAATGAGTGCCTGACGAGCCTTTTTCAACAATGACTCCTGACTGCAATGATGACGCAATGATAAAAAATTATAGCAGTTAAGCTATAGCGCCGATTTCGTGCCGCTAACCTTCTGCTATTCTTGATGAATGTCCTCTAACTTCCTAGAACGCTTGAAATCCGCGCCCTTGCTGTGTGATGGCGCGATGGGGACATACCTCTATGCCAAGGGTATCTTCATCAACCGTTGCTATGACGAGTTGAACCTATCGCAGCCCGATCTGATCCGCGGCATACATCAAGAATATTGCGCGGCGGGCGCTGAAGTGATCGAGACCAACACGTTCGGCGCGAATTCTTTCCGCCTGGCAAGGCATGGTCTTGCGGATAAAGTGCGTGAGATCAATGTTTCGGGGGCGAAGCTGGCGCGTGAGGCATTGCGCAAGAAAGGCGAGATGCCGCTGGTCGCGGGATCGATGGGGCCCATTGGGGTTCGAATTGAACCGCTGGGCAAGACTTCATTGCAGGAAGCACGCGATAGTTTCCGCGAACAAGCGGCGGCGCTGGCGGAAGGTGGCGTCGATCTTTTCTTGTTGGAAACATTTGGCTATCTGGAAGAGATACATCAGGCGATACTTGCCTGCCGCGATGCTGCGCCCACAATCCCTGTCGTTGCCTGTGTGACCATCGACGAAGAGGGCAATTGCCTGGATGGTTCGACTCCAGAAACATTCGGAGCGCGCCTCGACGAGTGGCCTACTGACGTGATGGGATGCAACTGCAGCGTTGGCCCAGTGGCGATGCTGGAAGCGCTCGAGAGACTTCGCGAAGTCACGACGAAGCCGCTGGCGGCACAACCCAACGCCGGCATGCCGCGCTCCATCGAAGGCCGCAACATTTATCTGTGCTCCCCGGAGTACATGGCCAGCTATGCGAAGAAATTCGTGAAGGCGGGTGTGCAATTCGTGGGCGGATGCTGCGGCACCACGCCTGACCATATTCGCAGCATGCACTCCGCGCTGCGAACCGGGGATGCGAAAGCTTCGAGCTATGCGCCGCATAAAGTGAAAGTCACGGAATCGTCCATAGCGCCACCACCTTTGGCGGAGCGTTCGCGGGTGGGAAAGAAAATCGCTAACGGCGAATTCCTGTCGCTGGTGGAGATCGTACCGCCCAAGGGCATTGATCCCACGAAAGAGATTGCCGGCGCAAAGTTCTTGAAGTCGGTCGGCGTGGACGCTATCAATATCCCCGACTCGCCGCGCGCGTCCGCCCGCATGAGCAATGTGATGCTCTGCATTTTGGTCCAGCAGCAAGTCGGTATCGAAACGGTGCTGCACTACACCTGCCGCGATAGGAACGTGCTGGGCATACAAAGTGATTTGCTCGGCGTCTCCGCGATCGGACTGAAAAATGTCTTGTGCATCACCGGCGATCCGCCGAAGATGGGCAACTATCCTGATGCGACGGCTGTGTTTGACGTGGACTCCATCGGCCTGGTAAACCTGGCGCACAATTTGAATCGCGGATTGGATCTTGGTGGCAATCCTGTGGGCGCCTCAACGGCGTTTTCTCTGGCGGTGGGTGCGAATCCCGGGGCCGACGATCTCGACGAAGAGATCAAGCGCTTCGAATTCAAGGTGGAAGCGGGCGCCGAGTACGTGATCACCCAGCCAGTGTTCGACCTGAAATTGCTCGAAGTATTTTTGAAACGCATCGAGCATTGCCGCATTCCAGTGGTCGCGGGGATCTGGCCTCTCACTAGCATTCGCAACGCGGAGTTCATGAAGAACGAGTTGCGCGTCTCTGTTCCAGATCCCATCCTCGAACGCATGGCAAAAGCCAGCACCGCCGATGCCGCCCGTGCCGAAGGCGTGCAGATCGCGCGTGAGATGCTCATTGCTGTTCGCTCGACCTGCCAGGGAGCGCAGGTCAGCGCTCCTCTCGGTCGCTATACTTCTGCTGTGGATGTGCTGGAAGCCCTGGGCGGGACCGCCGCTTCAGCCTAATCTCAATCTTTCTTTTTCAAGAGAGTGCGGAGTTCTGCCTCGTTCTTGGCAGGCAGATGTTCGACCGCATTGAGCGCGAGCGCGCGATAGACCTCTTCTGCACCTTCTATTTTCTTGAGAGCGGCCAGGTGCTTGCGGATGGTGGCGACATCTCCGCGGCAGATGGGCCCGCTGAAAGCGCCGGCGGAGCCGTTCTTAATGAAATTCTCCGCGGTTCGCAAGAGGATCGCTGACATCAATCCGCGGGCGTCCGGAATGCCGATCGCTTTCGCGATCCGCTCGGCGACATTCAGCGTAGAAATAGTCAGGGGCGACGTGAACGAACCCAGCGCGTGGTAGAGCGGTTTGTCTTCTGCCCGAATCTCGTAGACGGATGCGCCGCTAGAAAGTTTTCGGGCGATCCTCTTCCCAGCTTTGACCGCAGCATGGTCGCCCTCCACGCCGAATGGAGTCCCCTTCAGATCATTCGAAGACGTCTTCAGGAAAGTATTCATGGGATGGAGCGATGCGACAGCCGCGCCTTTCTGCTTCAGTGCGCCCAGTTCGGCGGAGGTCAATGCGCCGCTTGCATGGAGCACGACTTTGCCCTTCCAACTTACAGGCAATCTCGCAAGTTGTTCGGCCACCTCAGCTATCGCGCTGTCCGTAACACAGATCCAGATAGTCTTCGCAATGAGCTGCGCGCTCGTTACAGTGGATGCCCTCGCCATCACGTAGCGCGCGAGTTTCTCCCCCTTTTTCTGCGATTCCGCAGAGTCGCGCGCAACGATCTCGCTGACGCGAACGCCGGCATTCAACAGCGCGACGGACAGCACGCGCGCGACATTCCCTGTGCCGACGATGGCAACTGTATCCAAGCTTTTCTTTCGTGCAGCTCGCATGTGAACAAGATGATACTCGAAGCTGATGGAGGGCATTGAAACGGCTATCATCTATGCATGGCGAAAAAGAAGAGCTCGCGCGGTTCAAAGGTGCAAGTCATCTCTTCCAAACACATCTTCAGCGGCCCGGCGTTCGAGGTCTATTCCGATGTTGTCCGTGAGGGAGAGTTCACCGGGCGCCGCGACGTCGTGCGTCACACCGGTTCGGTCGTCGTGATGGCGGTGAAGAAGGACAAGAGCGTCTTGCTGGTGCGCCAGTATCGGCACGCCGCCGGACAATATCTTTGGGAGCTTCCTGCCGGCCGCAACGACAAAAAGGAGAGCAATCTCCGCGCGGCCAAACGCGAACTGCTGGAAGAGACCGGCGTGTCCGCAAAGAAGTGGACACGCATACTCACCTTTTTTGTGAGTCCGGGGTTCCTTGACGAGACCATGGACGTCTTCCTGGCGGAAGGGCTGACGCTTGGCAAAGCACACCCGGAGGAAGATGAGCAGATCGATGCAAAGTTCGTTCCGCTGCGAACCGCGATCGCCTGGGTCAACACTCGCAAGATCCGCGACGCCAAGAGCATCGCCGGCCTGCTATGGCTGAAAGCGCAGAAACCTTAGACGATGGCTCAGCAGGCAGCACGACAGCAGCAACTCACATCTATGTTCTTGCTGCACGTTTTCCCAAGGGCCCCGCTACATGTCGTCTGCCGAATTTGGTTCGTTTTGCCTGTTGCTGACCGTTCTGCTCGGCTCCGCCCACTTGCTCGGCTATCTGTTCGACCGCATGCATCAGCCGAAGGTGATCGGAGAGATCCTTGCGGGACTGATCCTCGGGCCTACGCTTCTCGGTCACTTTTTTCCGCAATGGCATATCTCCGCAGCATTCGCAGGAATGGACCACACCAGCGCCGCCGCACTTGGCTTCCTCTACAACCTTGGCTTGCTCCTGCTGATGTTCGTTTCCGGCGCGGAGACAAAGAATCTGTTCCACCCTACTGACCGGCGCGAGCTTACGTGGCTTGGCGCGGTGGGCACAGGATTTCCCTTCGTCCTCGCGATGCTCTGCGTCCCATTTATTCCCATGTCGCCTATGATGGGCTCGGCGAATTCGCGCATCTCTCTGCTGCTGGTGATCGGCATCGCGGTTTCGGTCACGTCGATCCCTGTCATTTCGCGGATCTTGCGGGACTTGGGGATCTTTCAAACCCGTTTCGCTCGTCTCGTTCTAGGCGTGGCCGTTTGTGAAGACATATTTCTTTGGGCCGTGCTGGCGCTCGCGGTCTCATTGGCAAAGAGCGGCAACGTGCCGGCGCGGGCTATCGCGTTGCACACATTTGAAACGCTGGCTTACTTGCTCGCCGGACTGCTGCTCATGCCGCGCATGTTGCGCGCGATCAACGCCAGCAAATGGAATCCGCTGATCGCGAATTCGCCCATCGGATATATCTGCTTCGTGCTGCTGGCTTACTCGGCGCTGGCCGCCATGCTTGACGTCAGCTTCGTATTCGCAGCATTCCTTGCCGGATTCGCTTTGGCGCAAAGTACTGACAGTCTGCAGCACGCGTTTGAAGATGTAGGCAAGACCGCCTTCGCGGTGTTCATCCCTATCTATTTTGCGATCGTGGGCACGCAACTCAATCTTGGACACGATTTCTCTTTTGGACTGCTCGCCGCTTTCCTCGGAATCGCATGTGTGGTGAAGTTGATCTCCGCGGGCGCCGGCGCGCGGCTCGCAGGATTTGACTGGCTAGCCTCCACGAATCTTTCCATGGCGCTCAATGCTCGTGGAGGACCAGGGATCGTTCTCGCCAGCGTGGCTTATGAGGCGCACATCATCAACGTGTCCTTCTACACGACTCTTGTGCTCGTCGCGCTCATCACCTCGCAGATGGCCGGCGCTTGGCTGGACTACGTTCTGCGCCGCGGATGGCCGCTCTTGCAAGACGAGACTGCACCTCTTCCGGTGCAAACGGTGGTTCCCGCGCCGACCAAACTGGCCGCTTGAGGCGATTCGGAACGGCGATGTCGCATCATGACGCTGACGTTACGTTTTTATATCGCGCAACGAGATGTTAACTTACTTGACAACAGCTACTCGCGTTGAAAGAATAGAGATAACGCCTTACCATGTTTCTGTTTCAAGACGTTGCGTGCAACGGCATTTGGGCCCTGCTGTCAAAAGTTCCCCTGGTGTCTGTGTGATTCACACGTCGGTGACAAGTGGTGTTGGTTAAATCTAGGGCCAAGGAAGTGGTACGCAAGTAAAGCCGCTCCTCCCGTAAATCGCACGGAGGGACGCAAGATGTCTCGATTGAAAGGGAAAGTAAAGTGGTTCAATAACGCCAAAGGGTTTGGATTCATCGGACGTGATGATGGTCCAGACGTTTTTGTGCATTACAGCGCGATCGAATCCGATGGCTATCGCAGCCTGCAAGAAGGAGAAGATGTGGAGTTTGAGATCGCGCAAGGTCAGAAAGGCCCGCAAGCGGAGAAAGTGACCCGCGTAGGCGCAGCCCAGTAGTTCAATTGATCTGTAAGCCAGAGCAATGATCTGTACTGGCGACCCTCTCTGTAAGCCCAGCCGCCCTTGGCTGGGTTTTGTTTTTGTCTAGTGAAGAAGCATGGATCGTGGCCCCAGTACAGCGTTTCCGCGTCGAGTGCCACGAAGCCTTGGGCGGAAACTTACCGTATACTTATCTTACAAATCCCTAACAGGCCCGTTACTCGCTTTCGATGGCAAAAAAATCACCTGCTATTTCATCGCCACCCAAGCCACCGAAGCTTTCTTTGCCTATTCTGTCGCCGCCGAAACCGCGTTCGCTTAAGCCGGCAAAGCCGCCTGCGCGTCCGTATCAGCCGAAACCGGCGAAACTTGCCGCGCCGAAACGAAATGTGTCAACGCGTCCAAGAGTGGCATTTCCTAAACCGCATACATCTGATTCGCTCAGGGTGATCCCGCAGTCCGTGCTGACCAACGCGAAATCTCTTTCGTCCAGGATGTCGTCCGGGGCAGGTGCGGGGTCGGCGCCGAAACATGTTGCGCCGGCCAAGGCGTCCGCTCCGAAAGCGACGCCGGTCAAGACCGTGCTGTGGATATCGTCGTATCCCGCATTACGTGAGACGACGAAACTCATGATCGAAGCGGAAGGTTTCGAGTTTCACTCTGCCAGTGACTTCCTGCAAGTGGAAGCCGCATGCCAGACCGACCGGTTCCAGCTTGCGGTCGTCGATCCGACGCTTGCGCCCAAGATCAAGCGGGCCATCGGTGCTGTCATCCGGGAGAAGCGGCCGTCCACGCTGATCCTTGAGCTGTGCCAAGTGAGCTCTGAGATCCCCAATGCTGATTATGTTCTCATCGGACACGACCCGCACGAACTCATGCGCATGGTCAAGCGAATCGCAAGAGAACGCAGCGTGTAGCGGTTCCCGATCGTGGCAACCGCAAATCCACAGATTGACTTGCGACGCGCACAGGCCTATAACTCCGGCTCATGGAGCCGCATACCGATCGCGTCCGCTTCATCACTCACAAGGGCAAGCAGGTCTTGTTCATTGACATGACCAACCTGCGCGAAGGCCTCGGCGCGACTGTGATCAATGAAGTGCTCAAAGTCGTGACCGCGCAACCCAAAGACTCCGTGCTCACGCTCACCGACTGGGCGGGCAGCGAGATGGGCCGCGCAGATCTCACCCGCATGAAAGAGGTCGCAGTCTATGACCGTCCGTATGTGAAGCGCGCTGCCTTCATCAATGGCGACCATCTACCGAAAGTCCATCAGCAACACCTTGAGACGTTTTCGCAGCGCACCTTCGCCAAGTGGCCGACCAAAGAACAGGCGCTCGATTGGCTCGTCGCCGACGACTGACGTTTCACGTTTCAACTTTCACGTTTCATTCTGACAAGTTGCGATTTGTCATCCTGAGCGCGCTTTTCGAGAAGGACCCCTGTCACTCTGCAATCGATTCGCATCAACCCAACGTTGTCATCCCGAGCGAAGCCGAGGGACCTCGCCTTGGACTTTCGCGTGCGCTTTAGGTGTTTGCGCCACGATTCCGCTTTGGCTCCGTAGGAGCCAAATATCGGTAGAAACGCGATTTCAGAGAACGAATCTAGCTCCGTAGGAGCGACATCTTCCGCTGTGCCGCTCCTACGGAGCTTGAATCATTTAGGCCGCCGTTGCTCCCGATAGTTCGCTCCTCTGAAGCGAACTGCTGTTGCCTTTGCCTCTTCTAGCCACTACCACTGCATTACAATCTCCGCGATGAAATCTTTCGCTCTCTTTCTCCTCCTCTCACTCACGGCTTTCGCTCAATCACCCAACTCGCTCGCCTCACGCCTCGACCCTATCTTTGCCGGCATCGGCGACGCAAACTCGCCGGGCATCGCCGTCGAAGTCATCGACCACGGCAAGGTCGTGTTCGAGCTCACGCGGGGCGTCCGCGACCTGAAGACCCGCAAGCCCATCACGGCGACGACTGACTTTCGGCTCGCATCATGCACCAAGCAGTTCACCGCGATGGCGGTCATGCTGCTTGTCCATGACGGCAAGCTGCGCTATCACGAGACCATGACGGAGATCTATCCGGAGTTTCCTCTTTACGTGAGGAAGATCACCATCCAGAACCTGCTGAACCACACCAGCGGTCTGCTCGACTACGAAGACCTGATGGATGCGCCGGAAAATAAAGCGAACAACTGGTCACGCACGCACCAGATCACTGACGCCGAAGTGCAGGCCTTGCTCAAAGCCGCCGGCGAAAAGCCCGACGGCAGCGGCCGGTGGAAGTTCGCGCCGGGCACCGAGTGGGCCTATTCCAACACGGGCTATGTGATGCTTGGCAACATTGTTGCCAAAGTCAGCGGCATGAGCTTTCCTAAATTTCTGCAAAAGCGCATCTTCGCGCCGCTGCAGATGACGCACACCGTCGCCTATGTGCGCGGCAAGAACAAAGTGCCGGAGCGGGCTTATGGATACTCGCGCGGCAAAGTGCCCGATGGACCGGCTGCGACTTCCATCGGCTGGGTTGATACCGACCAGAGCTCCACGTCAGCGACGCTGGGCGACGGCGGCATCTACTCGAACCTCGAAGACCTGGCCAAGTGGGACGCGGCCCTTGCGAATCACACGCTTCTCAGCGCGGAAGAGATGAAGCCTGCGCTCGTCCCATTTAAGCTGCCGAACGGAAAGTTTCCACAATGGTCGGGCGATTCCGGCGATGAAGATCCGCAACATGGCAGGCCGGTGCAATATGGCTTCGGATGGTTCGTTGATCCGTTAGCCACAGGCATGTTCGCCGGACATCCGCGCATGTGGCACTACGGCGATACGTCGGGCTTCAAGTCCGCCATCATGCGATTCCCGGATGATGGAGTGACCATCGTCATCCTTACTAACCGGACGGATGTTGATCCGGCGGGGCTGGCGGAGAAAGTGGCGGCTAGTTACTAGCAATATATGGGTGCCCCACCTGCGCGCTTTTCGCAGGTGGGTTAAAGTGCCACAAAGTGGCATCGCTCTCCACGGTTCAACCACAGTCACAGGCTCAAAGGCGGCGGTTCCTCACCCTCCACCAACTCATCAAACTCGATCTTCACGGTTCCCTCTTCGCCGAGTTTGTAGTACCGCGCACTGCTCCACGGCCAATCTTCAGACACTTCAGACAATCCAGCCACTACCGGATTCCGGTGCATGTAATGAATCTTCTCCACCAGTTTCTTCCGCGTGTACACATTGAAATCGTAAAAGCGCTTCTCCCAGAAATGTTCCAAGTCGGGATGGTTCCTCAACACACGCCGTGAGAAGGTCTGTTTCAAAGCGAACATTACATCAGAAGGGTTTCCCTTCTTGGGCTCGCCGATCAGCATATGAAAATGATTCGGCATTAGAACGTATGCGCCGACGGGGAATCGGTAGCGCTTGCGAATCGTCTCGATGTATCGGAGAAGTAAAGGATAGTAGCCAGGGCGTCTAAGATATGCGCGCCGATGATCACAACTACAGGTGATGTAGTGGGCGTGTCCTAGCCCGTAATAGCGCTTTAAATTTCCAGTCATCGGGGGGAACGCAGATTGTAGCAAGAACGTCTGCCGTCTTCATGCCACTCTCACCCACCTGCGAACGGCGCGCAGGTGGGGCACCCGCTTACCGGTCCAAACGAAAGAACAAAATGTCTCTTGGCAGGAACATTGCGACTTGATTGCAGAGTGATAGGGGTCCTTCGCCTAAAAGCTGGTTCAGGATGACAAGTGCGAGTGGCGGTGGATGATCAAAGGAATAGAGAGTGGCTGACGGTAAAATAAAGGCCCAATGGAAAACCGCGCCCTCGCCAACATCCTTTATGAGACGGCCGACCTGATGGAGGTCGCCAATGAAGATCCGTTCCGCATACGGTCTTATCGCCGGGCGGCGGAGGCCATTGAAGGCTGGCCGGACTCCATCGCCGCCATTGCCGCGGAGAATGATGACAAGAAGCTGCTGGCCATCCCGAGCATCGGCAAGGGGATGGTGGCGAACCTGCGCGAGATCTTCAAGCAGGGCAAGCTGACGCTGCATGAAGAGCTGCTGAAGAAGTACACGCCCGGGATGCTGGAGTTGCTGAAGATATCGGGATTGGGTCCGAAGACGATCGCGCTCATCTGGGACGCGTACCAGGTGGCCGACGTGGCGGGAGTGGAGAAGCTGGCGCGCGAGGGCAAGATTCAGACTCTGCCGCGCATGGGCGCCAAGGGCGAGCAGAAGATACTCAAAGGCATTGAAGCTTACAAGAGCGTGAGCGGGCGCTTCCATCTGGATGTGGCGGATGTGACCGCGGAGAAGTTCATTGCGCACATGATGAGCAGGTCGCCGAATGGCGTGGCGGAAGGAAACGCGGCGCGTGGTGGCGCGGCATCTGGTTCGAAGAGCGCGGAGGTCGCACAAGGCATTGAGAAGATAACTCCGGCGGGGTCGCTGCGGCGCGGGCGCGAGACGGTGGGCGACCTGGACATCCTGGTGAGCAGCAAGCATTGGACGCCAGAGGGCGAGCGCAAAGGCAAAGTTGCTGAGGCCATTGTGGAGCGCGCGCTGGCGTTTCCGGGAATCCTT
>JAICWB010000255.1 GCA_025935035.1 Terriglobales bacterium | reverse complement strand
CCGCAGACGGGGTGGGGCACGATGAACTTCATCGCCACTATCGGCGCATTATTCATGGCGGCCGGCGCGCTGTTCTGGCTTTACAACATTTGGGTGAGCTATCGCCGCGGCGCGATCGCGGGTGACAATCCGTGGGGCGCGAGTTCACTGGAGTGGGCGACCCCGTCTCCGCCGCCTATCTATAACTTTGACGAATTGCGCACCGTCAACAGCCGCACACCGCTGTGGACGGCGACGCCGGAGGATCCCGTCATCCGCGGCCTGCGGGTTGATGATAGAGAAGTGCTGGTGACGCGCGTTCTCGATGCCGAACCCGATCACATAACAAGTTTCCCTAAGCCGAGCCCCTGGCCTTTCTGGGCTGCTATGGCCACTACCGCGCTGTTCATTGGGTCCATCTTCAACGGATATGCACTTTATATAGGCGCTGTGCCTGTCGCATTCACATTGACGATGTGGTTCTGGCCGAAGAAGCACGAGATCGCGATCGAAGAGGCCGAAGGAGTGCGGAGATGAACGACAGCACTCTCAAGGCGCAGCAACGGCCGCAACGCATCATTGATGTGTCTGGGCTACCGCACACGGTCTTCGGTTCCGGGCAATCCATTCTGTGGTGGGGGACCATGGGAATGGTGGTGATCGAGGGCACGTTCTTCGCGCTGCTCCTCGCGTCTTATTTCTACCTTAGGACCCGCGTCACTGATTGGCCCCCGGCGCAGACGGTGCCGTCCCTCACTTTCGGCACGATAAATATTGTGATCGCCGTCGTGTCGCTGGTCCCAAACTACCTCGCGAAGAAGGCAGGCTCCAGCCTCAATCTCACCGGTTGTCGCATCTTGCTGACGATCATGTCGCTCATATCGATTGCGTGTTTGATCTTGCGTTGGTTTGAGTTTCCGTCGCTCAACTGCATGTGGTATGACAACGCATATGCGTCAGTGACTTGGGTTTTGCTGGGAATGCACACCATACACCTGGTCACCGACGGCTTCGATACTTGGGTGCTGAACATCATGATGTTCACGGGGCCGATCCAAGGCAAGCGGTTCATGGACGTGTCAGAGAATTGTCTCTACTGGAATTTCGTGGTGCTGGCGTGGATCCCGATCTATCTCGTCCTGTACTGGGCGCCGAGGTGGTTGTGATGCCGTCAAAGTTTTCGCTTTGGTACGGCATCTTGATCGGCGCAGCAGCGTTCGCCGCGGATGAGCAGATCACCTACTCGCTGGTACCGCACGCTTGCTCTACGGGACATTTTTACGTCCTCTATTGGGCCACCGCGCTTGCGTTGCTATTCTCATTCTCGGGCGCGTTTGTTGCCAAAAAGAATCTCGCGGTCACCCAAGCGGCGTCCATCGATGGGGGTACGCGCGCCGACCGCTCGCGTTTCATGGCTATACTCGGGATCGCAGCGTCGTTAGGATTTGCCACCATTATCGTCGCAATGGCTGTGCCGCGCTTTCTTCTCAGCCCGTGCGACTAGAGATGACACACAGCGCAGTGCTGACCGGATTTCTGCTTTCGCCGGTTCTCGCCTTTGCGCATAGCGGGCCAGAACGGGTCACGCCGAATGAGCTGTGGTACGCATGGACCTTTGAGCCCGGCGTGGTGCTTCTACTGGCGATCAGTGCCGCTTGGTTCGCGCTGGGACTCTACCGATCTCGCGCGGCATCGATCACGGTCTCACGCCAAATCGCGTTTTGGTCCGCGCTGATGGTGCTGGCCATCAGCCAAATCTCTCCACTGCACGAACTAGGCTCAACGCTTTTTACAGCGCACATGATCCAGCACGAGTTGCTGATCCTGATCGCCGCACCGCTTTTGGCGTACTCGCGGCCTATCGCAACATTTTTATGGGCGCTGCCCATGAGTTGGCGTACGCGGCTGGGCGCAACGTCAAAGAAAACAGCGTTCGCTAGCTCCTGGAAATTTGTGACATCGCCGATGGCGGCATGGGCCCTGCACGCCGCCGCTTTGTGGGGATGGCATATCCCGCGCCTGTATCAAGCCACGCTATCAAGCGAATGGATACACGCGTTGCAGCACATCAGCTTCCTTGGAACAGCGTTGCTGTTTTGGTGGGCGTTGATGCAAGAGGAACGGGCGAAGAATTACGGGGCGTCGGTGGCATACATCTTCACGACCGCGATCCACAGTGGAGCGTTGGGCGCGCTACTCACATTCGCTCCGGCACTGGTCTATCCCATTTATAACGGGCGGACCGCAGCATGGGGCCTGACGGCGCTCGAAGATCAACAACTCGGCGGCCTCATCATGTGGATACCCTCAAGCGTGGTGTTCGTGGGCATCGCCTTGTGGCTTTTTGCGGCATGGCTTCGCGAATCCGAACGGCGGGTCCAATTAGGGTCGATGTCTTCGCCTAACCGCTCTGAGGTCGAGGGATGAGGAACACCGAAAGTGCGCATTAACTGAAACGACGTTATGTTTGCACGGCCTGCGTCCTGGCAATCCTTAGGGCAAGGCTTTAACCTCATGCTGTAAAATGATTTCAGCCTTCCTCAGCCGGGATGGCGGAACTGGCAGACGCAGCGGACTCAAAATCCGCCGGGCTTCGGCCCTTGGGGGTTCGATTCCCCCTCCCGGCACCAATCCTCAAACACTTGAAAATTTAGTCGTCGATGAAGAGCGTCCAGCGTGCTTTGCTGTATTATTACGACCTCCCGGCAACCGTGTATATCACCGTGGTCTCGCATTGTCCTGCTGTCGGTTGCTTGCGCCATTGTATGCTGGCTGAGCAGCTTACGGACCATACCGCTCCCGCTTCGTTCGCCAATCCTATCACCGTAGCCGACAGCTGGCTGGCACCAAAGCACACGGACAATGAAGGCCAACTGGCGGGCAATATGGAGCTTTCAAAACAACGCGCGGCAACGGTGGTGAAAGCTTTGACGGCGCAATATGGTGTGGCTGCGTCAAGGGTGCAGCCCTATGGCGACGGCCCGTACGCTCCCGTTGCTTCGAATGATACGGAAGATGGGCGCACTCTGAACCGCCGCGTGGAGTTGGTGAAGCAGTAGAAGCGCGCGAAAACTTTTCCTGTTGCGGGCGGTGCTTCTTTGCTAGGCTGCTTTTAACATGCTCGAAGATTTCATCCGATACTGGTGGGTTCCGCTGTTTCGCGGAGCGGCGCTGATCGCTTTTGGAGGACTGGCGTTGTTTCTTGCGAATAACATGCAGCTTCCCTTTTCGTCTGCGATGGTCCGCGTATCTATTGTCATGCTGCTGGCACTCTATCTTGGAGTCTCGGCCACGCTGACGATGGTGACGGCGATGTTGGTGCGGCATGACTCGCACCGGTGGATAGCGATCGCGAGCGGTCTTCTGCTGCTGGGATTAGGCATGGCATTGGTTGCTTCGCGCGCCCTGCGGTATGAGACGGTGATCATGTTGACGGTCATTCACGCGCTCGTGAATGGGATCGGCGAAGCGCGAATCGCACTGGCGCTAAAACATCACATCAAGGAATCGATCACGCTGGGTGTAATGGCCGCGCTATCGATGATCGCGGCGCTGACTATGGCGGGGCTGCGCAATTCAGGGCACGTTACTTTGGCGCTGGGCCTTTATGCGCTACTGTACGGATTTTGCCTTGCCTACTTTGCCTGGCACCTGCATGTGCAGGCGCATGCCATCCATAACAAAGCCGGCCTGGTTTAGCCGGCTTTCCCGTTTCGATCGATCACACGACTTTTTGTTTACCGCCTATGCCAGCCGGCCTCGCACGGCACCCGCAATGCCCATCAATCCAGACCCGAGCAAAAGGAAGCCCGCGGGTTCGGGTGTCTCTGAGATGACGTCGCGCGAGAAGTTGATGTTGTCGAGCGCGTTCTCCGGCCCGGCGCTATCGCCATAAGCAATGAACTCTACCGATGACAATCCTGAAAAGCCGACAGGCGAGAATGTGCTCCAGTCGAGGCCGTTGAAAGCAAAATCGTAAGTAACGACGCCGCTGCCGTTGGCTAACGTACCGACCACGATCACACCCAGCGAATTGTGCGTGTCAGAGGGTGTGCTGGGATCGAAATCCGCGGTGCGCGTGCCTGAATCGAAACTTTGCAAAGTGAATGTGCTGCCATCGGTCAGCGACATGACAACATCGGATGGGCCATT
>JAICWB010000148.1 GCA_025935035.1 Terriglobales bacterium | reverse complement strand
TAAGCCGTCAGACACAACTGCGAGACGAATACAGCAAATAAAATCGTTTCCCGCCGATGTGGTCTGTTTCCCGAGTGGCACAGCAGAGATGCTGTGCCACTTTTTGTAGCGCCGGCGTCCCGCCGGCTGTCGTGAGGGCATCCTGCCCTCACACTCGCGTCGTCACGACTCCAACTCTCGAATTGTGCGTGGTTACCCCATCCTTGCCCGTTTATGGTAACGGGTGGGAGAACGTATAGTCGCACTAGGTCGGTTCCATTTTTCGCGAAGTGGTCTTTCTTTCGTTTCTGCGCTCCATAGGAGCGCCGTGTTTATAGCTGGATGCGTCACACATTTCCGAGCCCCGTAGAAACGGCAGCACTTCTCGGCCACAACACACTCCCGCAACAATACTGCATCCAACCTTGTAGAGGAGTGCATTCATATGAGTAAAAATTTAGACGGTGTACGTGTAGCCATATTAGCCACGAACGGATACGAAGAAGCGGAACTGGTAAAGCCCAAGCAGGCGCTCGAAGATGCTGGCGCAAAAGTCACAGTCATCGCGCCCGATGCCGGTGAGATCTATGGCATGAAGCACCATGACAAAACCGGCAATAAGACGAAGGTTGACATGACGCTGCAAGAAGCCAATGCCGGCGAGTTCGACGCTGTTGTGCTGCCCGGCGGCGCACTCAACGCTGACGCGTTGCGCGATTATCGTGAGGCGCAGGAATTCGTCCGCACTATCGACGAAGCCAAGAAGCCCATCGCCGTCATCTGCCATGGCCCTTGGCTTCTCGTCTCTGCGGGTCTGGTGAAAGGCCGCAAGCTCACCAGCTGGCCCACCGTGAGCGACGACATCCGCAACGCCGGAGGACTTTGGGAAGACAAAGAAGTGCTTCGAGACGGCAACTTCATCAGTAGCCGCAAGCCTGATGACATTCCCGCCTTCAACAAAGAGATGATTGCCGCGTTCGCTGAAGGCAAAGAAAAGCAGAAGCGCGTCGCTTAAGCTCGCAGAAAACTAAAACGGGTGCCCCACCTTCATCGCCCTCCTTTGGCGATTAAGGTGGGGATCTAACAGCGACACCACCGAATCCAGACGGGTTTGACCCAGGTTCTCTTTGTGTCTTTGAGTCTTTGTCGTGGGTTTTGCGTTACCGCTTACGCGACGCCAGAATATCTTCTTCGCGCAAGATCGCCTTCAGCTTGTCGAGGTTCTCTTCCAGGTCGCGCTCCGGCTTCTTCAGCGGACCAACAGGCATACTTGCCAGGGAGTTGTTTCCCTTGTAACTGCGGCGCGCCTCAACTAATTTGCGGATGTTCGCAGGTGAAAGCGAACGCTGTTGTCCCAGTTGCACTGTCACCAGCATGATCTTGGCGAAGTGTTCCACAGCTTCTGTCTTCAGGTACGCGTGCATCAAGCTGGTGCCGTATGTGACCGTGCCATGGTTGGAGAGCAGGATAGCGTCGTAATCGTGTACATAAGGCAGCAGGGAAGCGCTCAACTCCGGTGTGCCCGTCGTCCCATACTCGGCCAGTGGGACGGCGCCCAGCGTGACGATTACCTCAGAACAGATGGGCTGATCGAGCGCGATCCCCGCGGAAGCGAATCCTGTAGCAGTCGTCGGATGCGTATGCACCACCGCATGAATATCAGGCCGCATGCGGTAGATCGTCAGGTGCATGGCGATCTCGCTGGAGACGTCATGCGAGCCTTCGAGAGGCTTGCCATGCATGTCCACGACCACCATGTCATCAACGGACATCATGCCCTTGCTCACGCCCGTGGGCGTGGCCAGCACACGGTGCGAGTCCAGACGCACACTCAGGTTGCCGTCACACGCAGACACGAATCCCTGCTGATGTACCAGCTTTCCAAAGCGAACGAGTTCCTCCCGGTGTTTTAGCTCCAGGCTCATGGGGGTTCCATCGTACCGCACATGGTGCTCTTCAACAAACCACTTTACACACCTAGGTCTGACGGTGGTAACCGGTCTCGGTGATGCCCGTGAGTGATGCGATGGGCCAACAACCGCGCATCTTCTGGTTATCGTGACTTGTTAGACTTGTGCGGTGCTCGTCTCGGATTTTGACTATCATCTGCCGCCGGAATTGATCGCCCAGCAACCCCTGGCGGACCGCGCCGCGTCTCGCATGATGCGTCTCGACCGCGCATCCGGCAGCTTTGAGGACAAGGCATTTCGCGATCTTCCACGATTGCTGCGCCCAGATGACTTGCTGGTATTCAACAACACGCGCGTCTTTCCCGCACGTCTCTTCGGGCGCCGCAGCGGCGAGCGCGCTCAACCTTTAAGCGAACGAAATCCCGCGGCGAAAGAGTTCTTACGAGGCCGCGTGGAAGTTTTGCTGACCAAGCAGAACGGGCCGCTCGAATGGCAGGCATTGGTGCGCCCCGGACGCAAGCTCGGCGTCGGCGAAAAGATATTCTTCGGCGCCGACTCCGCTGCCGGACCCGAGTTGGTCGCGCACGTAACGGGGCGGGGCGAGTTCGGCGAACGTACTGTTCACTTTGAACTACCAGATCGCGGAAGCGATGATGCTGAATTTTTCGCCGTCGTCGACCGCCTTGGCCACATCCCGTTGCCGCCATACATAGCTCGCGACGATACTTCTACAGATCGCGAGCGCTACCAGACCGTCTTCGCCAAAGACCGTGGCTCCGCCGCAGCTCCAACCGCCGGATTACACTTCACACCAGAGATTCTCGACCAGATCCGAGCCCGCGGCATCGAGACCGCCGAGATCACTCTGCACGTCGGCCTGGGAACATTTCAGCCCGTGCGCCACGAGCGCGTGGAAGACAACAAGCTGCACACCGAGCGCTATGTGATCTCACCCGGAGCCGCCGACCAGATCAATCGTGCAAAGGCCACCGGCCGCAGAGTAGTAGCGGTCGGTACAACCACCGTCCGAACCTTGGAGTTTGCAGCTCAACAACGAGTCGCTTCGATCCAAAAAGATTGTCTCGATGCAAGCACCCTGACAGATTGTGCCCCACCCTTATCGCCGTCTTTTGGCGATAGGGTGGGCGCGAGGGAAGTGGCTTTGACCCCGTCCACCGCAGAAGCCGACATCTTCATCTATCCCGGCTTCCGATTCCGCATCGTGGACGCGCTCTTGACCAACTTTCACTTGCCGCAATCCACATTGCTAATGTTGGTCTGCGCCTTCGCCGGAAAAGAAAATGTCATGCGCGCCTACGAGCACGCCGTACAAGAAAAGTATCGCTTCTTCTCCTACGGCGACTGCATGTTCCTGGAATAAGCCGCTGCTTTGTCACCGGAGTGCACCGCCGGTCTTTCAGCAGAGTAGAAGGCGCTATGTATTCCTCTTTTGGTAACGGCGGTGATTTCTCTTGAGTCGCTGTTCAGGGCTGCCGCTTCGCCAGCAATCCTTGCGCACCCATATGCGATCTCGTCGCAAGTGACGTCACCTTACCAGAGGCGTCTCTTAAGAACTCGAAAGTATCGTTGCTGCTCTGTATAAAGAATTGGTCTTTACCCTCCGGAAACATTTGCTCATCTTGTATGCGCATTCCGTTGGCATCGAGTTTCAACTTTCCGTCAGAGAATGTAACGACGATCCGGCCAACTTCAGGTTCCACGTATGTAGCGGCATAGGAAGCCAGAATACTGGCGGGCACATCTTGCGATACCACATGTCCAGTAGGTTCGAAACCACGCCACTTGTACTCTCTTGCCACCGCCCGCTCGAACTCAAGGCGCAGATTGATGTTGTTACCGTTAGTAAGAATGATCAGTCCCTGTCCTGGGGCACCGGTATACGCAATCATTTCGCTGAAGAATCCGTAGTTCGAACCGTCATGCTCAAAGTAGTTTTTGCCATCTTCATTTCCGACTCTGAATCCCAGTGCATAACCTTTCATCTGCTCGGTCAGCATCTCGCGCGCTGTCTCTTGTGAGATCACGGCGGAACGTCCGCCGATCGCTTTTTGTATCTCAATGGCGAATTTTGCAAGGTCCGTCGCCGTAGTCCACAAGCCATCGGGCGCCAACTCAGGATAAGTGTGGAATCGGCCGGGGAAGGGTTGACCATCCGACTGGTGCGCTGAGGCTGCCACTTTCCATAGCTCACGTGGAAGCGGCTGGGCAAAAGTGCTGTGCGCCATTCCCATGGGTTCTAATACCAACTGTTTCATCAGGTCGGGAAACGGTGTGCGAGTAATATCGCTCATCAACGTTCGCAGGACGACATATCCGCCGCCCGAATAATTGAATGCCGTTCCTGGAACTGCCTCGACGCGGACGGGGTCAGAGTTCGCGGGCTTTTGACCGTTCAAGATGTTGACTAACGTTGGCAGGGGCTCGCCCTCCGCATACCCCGCGAACCCATGCACAGTTAGGCCTGCGGTGTGGCTCAATAGCCTTTGTACTGGGACCTTCTCTTTTTTGGTGGTGTCACCTTCGGGGACCTTCCACGTCGTCAGTTCACGGTTCACATCTTCATCGAGATGCAGCTTGCCCTGCTGCACAAGCTTCATGACTGCTACCGCAGTCACTGGTTTACTTATGGACGCTGCTTGGAATAACGTTGCAGGCGTTACTGGCGCTCCGGTCGTTACGTCAGCCACGCCGTAAGTCCGCACCCACACGATCTTTCCGTCTTCGATGAATGCTGCGCTAAGCCCGGGCACGTGATAATGGCGCATACGTTCAGCAATGTTGTATTGGGGAAGTGGCTCGCCCTTAGCGACGGAGTTCGGAACCAGGCCGTTCTCGATGCGGGAAATGCGTTCGGCGATGCTGCTGGAGGTGGAAGGCTTTTCTTGCGCCATGCAGCCCAAGATAAGGGTCCCGACCGTACCGATGAGTGCAACCGTGCGAGGCCAACAAAAGCGCATTCACGCCTCCCGTCTTTGCTGGCAATAGACTGCCGGCCTCCGGGGAAGTGAGCGCCCGCCTGTTGTGCCAGCCGATTTTTTCGCCGGTCTGTTACCCCCGGATGCACGTAATGCGACTGTTAAACTAATCTGTTGCCTATCAAGAAAAAAATCGCGAAGAATTCACTTCCCGAAGGTGAAGTGCAGCGCTCAAGCACGGAATTTGCGCCCGACACCCCGGCCTCCCCAACACCCGTTCTGAAGTCGCCGCCATCCCCCACACGCGAGCGCATCTACCTGATGGACACCATGTCCTTCATCTTCCGCGCCTATCACGCCATGGCGCGGCAGCGGCCCATGTCCACTAAGACCGGTATCCCCACCGCCGCCACTTACGTCTTCGTGAACATGCTCAACAAATTGCGTGACGACTTCGCGCCCAAATACCTCGCCGCCGTGTTCGACCTCGCCGGTCCCACGTTCCGCGATGAGCAAGCACGCGAGCTCAAGACCGTCCAGAAGTTTGACGTGAAGACGCAGCAGTTCCAGCAGATCGAATATCACGGCTATAAAGCCAACCGCAAAGAGACGCCGCCCGACCTCAACCAGCAGATCCCGTTCATTCGCCGCGCGCTTGACGCTTACCGCATCCCCATCTTGTCGCAACAGAACTTCGAAGCGGACGACGTCATCGGCACGCTGGCCCGTCAGGCCGCCGATCAGGGCTATGAAGTCTTCGTCGTCTCCAGCGACAAAGACATGTTGCAGCTCGTCAGCGACCACATCTGCGTGCTCAATCCACCGAAGGACAACCTCATCTGCGACGCCGCCAAAGTCGAAGAGCTCGTCGGCGTCCCGCCGCAACAGGTGATCGACGTGATGGCCCTGCGCGGCGACTCCATTGATAATGTTCCCGGCGCACCCGGCATCGGCGAAAAAGGTTCGGTGGAGATCATCAAACGTTTCGGCTCTGTCGAAGCCGCGCTCGACCACGCCGCTGAGATCGAGAAGAAAAGCTATCGCGAATCGTTGCAGAACAACCGAGACGTGGTCATGCTCAGCAAGAAACTGGTGACCATCGATCAACACGTTGACCTGAAGCTTGACCTCAACGCCATGCGCGCGCAAGAACCCGATGTTGCCGCCTGCCAGGCACTCTTCAAGGAGCTCGAATTCACCACGCTGTTGCGCAGCGTATTGCCCGAAGCCGCGCCCGCTGACCTCGGCAACACCGATTACAGAGACATCACGTCCGCCGCGGAACTTATGCCGCTCCTGAGCGCCGCGAAAAAATCACCGGCTGGCCTTGCCCTCGCCTTCGCCGCGCCGCAAAAAGAGAAAGTCGAATTCGAACGCTCAGAAGATTCCGAGCCTCTGCCCGAGCCCGCCGCAACCTCCGGCGACCTGTTCGCCACCGCGGCCAAAGAACCAGCGCCAGAAACGAAGACCTCGGCGAAAGTCGGGCTCTCAGCCGAACCCGGCAAGGCCGTCAGTGCTGAAGAATCGCTCGCTGCATCAGCGCTCGCTGACGAATCGATTCCCAAATCCGTTCACGACTATAAATCCGCGTTGCACCACGCGCACGAGTCCGGCGCAAAGCTCGCAGGCATCAAGCATGACGTGCAGCTCTACTCCTATCTGCTCGATCCCACCTACTCTTCGCACTCGCTCGCGGATCTCGCCATGCGACGTTATGACGTGCGTCTTACGGATTCTTTGGCGCAATCGGCAGACGTCATCGGGCGCCTCGCCACCGCGCTTCGCAAAGAAGTTGAAGACGCTGAGATGCTGAAGGTCTACGAAGAAATAGATCTTCCGCTGGTGCCCGTCCTGCACCGCATGGAACGTGCCGGCGTAAAGATTGATAGTGACCAGCTCAGCGAACTCTCGCGTCGCCTCACGCTCGAATGCGCGACTAAAGCAAAAGAGATCCATCAGGCCGCCGGCGAAGAGTTCAACGTGAATTCTCCCAAGAAACTCGGCGAGATACTTTTTGAAAAGCTCAAACTGCCGAAGCCCATCAAGTACGGCAAAGGCAAGACCATCTCCACCGCAGTT
>JAICWB010000218.1 GCA_025935035.1 Terriglobales bacterium | reverse complement strand
TCAAAACGATCAGGCCTTTGCCCATTGCGTTTCTCTCCTCTTATGCAGACGAACATCGTACCGCAAAAGTCTCAACCAAGCCTCTTGTCCACTTCGTTCACAACCCGCTCGATGGCGCGCAAGTAGCCGTCGAATGTATGGGCTGCGTCAATATCGCCTTCATGCAACTTGCCTTCGCGCAGGTCCAGAAGTTGATCAAACGGCTTACGGTCAAAGTGCAGCTTGTCTGCCAGTTGCGCGATGACTTCGCGTTTATGCATCGGCGGTTGCTCACCGAGCGCGATCAGCGAATGCCGAAACAGGGTCGCAAAGCTGGAAACAGAATCGGCCATAAGGTGAACCACCGGCTTAGCATCGTGCCCCGCGACGGCGACATACTTCTGCCGCAGCTTAATGAGATTCGTGCGCAACTCGCGCTCCACCGCAACGCGGTGCAAGTCCATCGGCACTTCAAGCAACGTGAAATGGTCGGCGCCGAACAGCACCTTGTGCCGCTGCTTGATGTCGAGCAACTCGATCGCGAAGACATCGGCCGAGCAGCGCAGTTCTTCAATGGTGAACAGCATTGGAGCCGGCTGCTTCTGCTTCTCCCACCATGTAATGGTCGGCGCGATAGCGTGCAATGTTTTGGCGTCGAGCCGATTGACCAGACAAAGCACGTTCAAGTCAGAGTACTTCGCGCTGAAGGCGGCGTTGTTAGCCGCCGCCGCCGAACCATAGAGCACCAGCGAATCAAGGCTCTCGCCGAGGGCATGCTTCAGCTTCGCCAGCAGATCGTCGAGCAGATGTTGTTGTGTCGTATTGATAGACATAATGTTGATGCTCCTACCAGCTACCGCCGGCGCCGCCGCCTCCGGAAGACCCACCGCCGAAGCCGCCAAATCCACCGCCTCCGCCGAATCCGCCACCGCCCCCGTAGCCGCCCCGTCCTCCGCCTCCGCCGAACGAACTCAGAAGGATCCAGAAGAGCAGGCTCGGGTGCGTAATAAGAATGAATAGTATGACGAGGCCAATAATGCCGAACAAAACCTTCTGGCCGAAAGAAAGCTGAACGTTTCCAGCTGCCGGCTCACGCTGCGGCAGGTCCGGCATGCCGGTGATCTCAACATTCGCATCTTGAGCAATAGTCTGCGCGATGCGCGTAGTCATCAGCGTGACAGCTGCGTCGTAATTGCCTTGCCGCAGGATGGGCACCATCTCTCGGCCAAAGCCGCCAACCTTGCCGTCCGGAAGAATGGCCTCGAGCCCATACCCGACTTCGGTCCAATATTGGTGCTCTTGAATGGCGAGAAGTACCAGGATGCCGCGGTCTGTACCCTTTTTGCCGACGCCCCACTGCTTGAACAGTTCGTTCCCAAACTGTTCCTTGGTCTCGTCTCCCAGCGTCTTGATGGTGACGATCGCGATCTGTGCGTTGGCCTTTTGCTGCACCTCAAGACACATGGCGTTGAGGCGCGACTGCGTCTCAGGACTAAGCACCCCAGCGAAATCATTCACATAATTGCTGGGTTTGAGCTGTTCCGGCTTCTCCGCCAGGGTGAGGGAAGACGACAGCAGTAACGTCGCGAAGAGCGCCAGCCAGCCTCTTCTGATCCGGCGAGGTTGTAAGGTGAAAGTCATCCTATAAAGCGCAGCAATGATTCTATCTGGTACGCAAAAATGCCGCCTTAAGCCTATTTAGTAGGTGCGCCTAAGGGCCTTAACAAGTTACGATTGAGAGTACGATTTAGCCGCACAAGCGCCCATGAGCTCTCCTCAATTATCGCCTCCATCTTCCATCGCCCGCTCCAGCTCCGCTATTCCCATGCTGCTTTTTGTGCACGGCGCAGAGCAGCGCGAGTTGGTGCTTACGCCGCTGCCCTTTGGTATCGGGCGTAAAACAGGCAAAGATCTAGAGATTCCCGATCCGCGCATCTCGCGCGATCACGCAGAGATCATATGCGAGGGCGCCGATTTTTACGTGGTAGATCCCGGCAGCAAGTTGGGCACATTCGTCAACGGCGAGCGCATTACCAAGAAAAAATTAAAGCCGAATGACCGCATTGAGTTTGGCGTCGGCGTAGGCGCGCATCTGGTTTTTTCGCCGGTGGGTGAGAAGTCGAGCATCGCTCGCGAGTTTCTGAGCCAGATCTCCGGTATCTCGGTCGATGAGAAGTCCAACGACCTGGAGAAGCTGAAAGTATTCCTCGAAGCCGCGCGCAAGCTGAACACAACCGGCGCATTGGATGAGATCCTGGTCACGCTTATCGGCACCACGCTCAATCTCACAGGCGCGGAGCGCGGATTCGTTTACGTGCGCGGAGACGACGGAGTGCTCACGCTCGGCGCGGCGTGTACCTCGAAAGGGGAGCGGCTCACCAGCGACGCGACTATCTCACACTCTATCCTTGCCGATGCAGCGAACTCGGCCTCAGAATTCATGGTGACGGACACCTTGAAGATGGGCGAAATGGCCGCGCGCCAAAGCATCGTTGCCCATGACTTGCGCACGGTCATCGCCATTCCTCTGCGCAAAGCCCACGGCAGCCAGACTGATTCAAGAAAAGCCGGCGACGTGCTTGGCGTTCTCTACCTCGACAGCAAGCTGGTTTCCAGCACCATCAGCGGCGTAAGCCATGACATTCTTCGCGTAGTAGCGCGCGAAGCCGCCGCGCTGGTGGAAAGCACAAAGCTGGCGAAGGCGGAAGAAGAAGGCCGCCGCTATCAGCAAGAGATGACCATTGCCGCTGCCATTCAACAACGCTTAATGACAGTCGCGCTGCCAGACATTCCTTTCGCCAGTCTGCATGCCAAGAACCTGCCGTGCCGCGATATCGGAGGCGATTTTTATGACGTCGTCCATGACGAGCAGGGCCTTACCGTTGTTTTGACAGACGTATCCGGCAAAGGAATATCCGCGGCCATCATGGCGTCCATCGCTCAAGGCATGATCTATTCGCAAGTCGTGGCGCAGGTACCCTTGGCTGATATCGCTGCCGCTGTGAATCGATTCATGTGTGACCGGGTGCGCGGCGAAAAATATGCGACTGCCCTGATCATGCGCGTGACTCCCGAAGGTGAGATGACGTACGTGAACTGCGGGCATATCCAGCCCGTACTTGTGCGCCACGGTCAGGCGCAGCGCCTGGTCCCCGGGAACATGCCTATCGGATTGCTGAGCGAAGCGGAATATGAAAGCTCTTCGTTCAAGCTGGAACAGAACGACCGCATCATTCTGGTAACGGACGGCGTGACCGAAGCCGAAGATGCAAGCGGAGAATTTTTTGGGGAAGAGCGCCTCGAGCAAGCTGCTTCGGCGACCCAAGATGCCTGCTTCGAACATGTGTTCGCGTCTATCAAGAAATTCTGCGGGACCACGCCACTCAATGACGATTGCACGCTGGTGGAATTGATCTATCGCGGGCACTCGCGCTCCGCCACATCACCGAACATCAAGCTGGCAACGAAAGCCTAAACCTAAGACCCACCACAAAGCCACAAAGAACACTAAGTTTCACAAAGAGAACTTGGATTTAGAACCTCAAGGGCCTCTTCTTTGTATCTCTGTTCTCTGTGTCGGGTTTCAACTCGTCGCCGAAACGAGAAAAACCAGTAACGAGAAACCGTTTTTAAGCTTTGCCGCGTATCTTGGCGAACCACCAGCGCAATCCAATCAACAAAAAACGATAATCAGAAAAGAATTCCGGCGGCTTGCCTTCAAATGCATGGCCGATGAATTGGAATATCCAGCCCATAACGAACAGCGCGCCCGCTGCATACCAGAGGCTATGCATCCAAAATCCGCCAATGGCGAGCGGAATGGAGATCGCGATCATGGGAATCCCTAGCGTGTGGCAAAAGCGATTAACCGGATGCTGGTGGCTGGATGAGTACTGCGCGACCCACTGCTCGTTGGTTCGGTTTCCCAGCATGCGTTACCTCAGCGGAGCGCTGTCACTGGCTTCGAACTCTTCTTCGCGCTCATCGGCTGTCGTTCCGGATTGCAACAGACGCGCACAGCGGTTCCAGCGCAAGATCGCGTCGTCATTGCCCGCAGGGCGGATCTTTTCTGCCTGCTCGTAGAACTTCATGGCTTCCTCAAAGTGTCCGTGGACAGTGTGGGGAAGATTGCCTGCATGCAACTGCGCTTTGGCGCGGCGCTCATGCAGGATGCCGGTGTAGTAGGCGCGCTCGTAAGCATTAGTGAGTGACTCAAAGATCTGTTCCGCCTCGGCGTACCGATCAGTGGTCTTGCCGGTGAATTGATCGGTGATGATCAGGCCAAGCATGCGTTGCGCATACTGGTCTTCAGGATCGGCAGCGACGATGTCTCGACAGATGGATTCAGCCTCGTCGAACTGGTTCAGATAGCGGTAATGCGTGACCTTCTGGAATGCTTCCTTGATGCCGCTCTTGGAGATGGGTTTTAACCGATATTCCATAGTTACCTCTTACAAGCCAGGACCGCGGAGTTCGCGCCGTCTAGAGCGCCCGAAGCGAGAGGGCCTAGCGGCTGGCCACGGAGCCTGGAATGAAAGTTTACGCCTTTTTCGCGCCCGTGATCTTGCGCACGATTCTTAGGATCGGATCGTAATATTCATCTACCACGCGCTCTTTGAGCGGAATGATGGCATTGTCAGTGATGTGGATCTCTTCCGGGCAGACCTCAGTGCAGCACTTCGTGATATTGCAGTATCCGATGCCGAGTTCTTCCTTGATCATGGGAACACGATCCGCTACGTCCAACGGATGCATCTCGAGCGACGCAGCTCGCACGAAGAAACGCGGCCCGCCGAACTTATCTTTCACATCATGGTCACGCAACACGTGGCAAACGTTCTGGCACAGAAAGCACTCGATGCACTTGCGGAACTCTTGGACGCGGTCGATGTCCTGCTGGTACATCTTCCAGTCCGTGTCTTTCTTCGGCGTGAATGGCGTGATCTTCTTGTTGACGGCGTAGTTCCAACTCACGTCCGTGACTAGGTCCTTGATCACGGGAAAAGTTTTCATCGGCGAGACAGTGATTGGCCGATCGAGCGGCAGGGAATCCATGCGCGTTTTGC
>JAICWB010000070.1 GCA_025935035.1 Terriglobales bacterium | reverse complement strand
GTGGACGGCTGCCTGGGCACTTTCTTTGATTACTTGCACAAGAAAGGCATGTGGGACAACAGCATCATTATCCTTACTTCTGATCATGGCGACGCGACGGGTGAACTTGGACGCAACAGTCATTCGCTGTGGATCTATCCGGAGATCATGCACGTGCCCATGATCGTACATCTGCCGCCGGCGCTTCGTGCCGCGAACGTGTATGACGATTCACGCCCGGAATCGCTGTTGGATGTAGCACCAACGCTTTATCAGTTGCTGGGGCACGGGCCAGTGAAGGTGAATCCGCTGTTCGGAAGGCCAATGTTCGTGAGCGATCGTGCCAATCAGCCCCCGCCACGAACGGAGTTGTTCATGGCGTCCGATGTCCGCGCGGTTTATGGGATCATCGATGACAACGGACGCTACTTATATGTGATCTATGATTCGCCGGCTAAGAGTGAGCTTTATGATTTAACGGCAGATCCCAACGCCCAGCACAACATTATTACGCCGGCGAATAAGCGCGAGTATGACCTACGCATCCTTGGGTGGTTGCAGCAAGAGGCCAAGTTTTATCAGTATCAGCCGCGCACCGCGGGTTTTTGGACGCCCTAGGCGGAAGAAGGGGCGTGATAAAATCAGTGGGTTGTCCTGCTGTATCCCACTTCAAGCCGACGTAGCTCAGCTGGTAGAGCAACTGATTCGTAATCAGTAGGTCAGCGGTTCAAATC
Organism: Terriglobales bacterium; assembly: GCA_025935035.1. Taxonomy (GTDB): domain Bacteria; phylum Acidobacteriota; class Terriglobia; order Terriglobales; family Acidobacteriaceae; genus JAICLA01. Next base: position 12,476 of record JAICWB010000070.1, on the reverse strand, counting down.
CGCTCGTCGGCTCCAGACTTTTCAAAGACTTGCGCGTAAAATCTGATTTTCATGTCTACAGTGCTATGGCAAATTTGTAGACATTCATTCGCAGTTGAAAATCTTTCTCCCAATCTTTTTTGCGCCCCTGGGGCACAAGCAACCTTCAACTTCATGGGATACTTCATCGACCATCCCATTTGCTCCACCGACCCAACTGAGTACTAAGAATATGAAAACCCAACCGCATCCGCGCCCAATTCGTCGGAGCATCTCACTCTTAACTTGTATAGTCTTGGTTAGCTGCCTGTTTTCAAGGGCGTCGACGCAAGAACAGATTCTCGCGTCAAATCCATCTGCTGAGGTCGTCTCTTCGAATTTGAGAAAGCTTTACTTAAAGAGTAACGGCAACATAATTCCGTTAGGCGAGTCCAAAACGAACTGCTCTTTCTTGGCGAAACCGATCGGATCGCAAGATTTTGTGATTGGCATTTGCGGGGAAAAATTAAATAAGGTGATCGATTCACAAGGAAATACTCGGTTTACGCTACCGGCTTTCGAGTGGGCCACCTATGTCGCAAACAATCAGGAAACTTACTTTGCTGTATATGAGAGGGGTAGGAGTTTCTGGCACGACCTAGGAGACAAACCTTACGATAAAATGCGACTTCTCGTTTACTCATTATCTGACGGGAAAAAGGTCTTGGAATATCGCTGGAAAGCGGAACAGGATGAGCGAGTTGATTACAGCTTCGCTGTGAAGTTTTCAGAAGACGGCTCAAAGCTTCGATTAGAAAGAGTATTCGCATCGAACAAGCCACCGATTGATAAGACATTTGACCTTCCAAAGGTAACCTCGGGGAATCGCGAGAAATAAACCGCCTAAATAATTGCCAAGTCATGATTCTCATGGGTTTGCCACGGGTAGACCTGCGAACACGTACTTGGGAACTCTTCGACGCACGATGGTCGCGTTCAAGTTAGGCCGATGAAGGAATGGAGTCGTTTTCGGCAGTTCTTTTACTGTAGGCAATTTTGAGCATCCAGAAACAATCAATTTCAACTTCAGTTGACTTCCTCTGCGGAAAGCCATTTTTACAGCTTCAGAACCAAACACTTACAATCAACAAATCCTTGTGTGTTTTAAACTCGGAACTGACGCTGATTCGTAATCAGCAGGTCAGCGGTTCAAATCCGCTCGTCGGCTCCAGACTTTTCAACGGCTTAAGTAAAATCTTGATTTTCGTGTTTACCATGCTGTAGGCAGAATTGTGTGTGCGCGGTGGAGAATGCCGTAAGGAGCGAAAGAAATGGGCGCGACTCATCGCGTGGTCGAACGAGCGAGCACCCACCCTATCGCCAAACAACGGCGATAAGGGTGGGGCACAAACACACTATAAGGATTTGTGATTGTGATAATCGAAAGGACGGGCCACCAGTCGACACAGCAATCAAAAGACGAAGGTTAACGTTGGGACATAGTCGTAAAGAGATCAATGACAAGCGATAGACAGCGAAAAATCGGACTTCTCTCTAGGAAAAATGCCGGAAAGTTGGCTAGTGCGGATTACCTCCATGGACTCTCCATTGCTCTGCGTAGGCCCGTAATCGAAGACGATTTGCTGGGTTTAGAAGCAACGGACACTCTAATTGCCAGATTTAATGCGGATGCAGCCCAAATTGGCCCAAATCAGGCACTGAGCAAAACTTGGACCTACAAGCCAACAAGGGTTTGGACTTCAGTATGTCTTTGTTTAGCCAACATGTTGCGTCTTGAGGATGCCACGCTTTTTGTTGGTCAATTTGACATTTGTGGAGCGGTTAGGACTCGAGCTGGATGTCCACTTGAAAATGCAGACGCGGTCATAAAATTTGACGGAGATACTTTGCGAATTCAAGCTGCGAGTCTCGACGGAGGACTCTATATTGATCTGTACCGTGAAGAAGGAAGTGATCAGGCAGTTGAATTAAAAGTTTGGGGTAAGTGGGCTTTGTCAGCAGTTGAATGTGTGGGGGTTGAGGAGTAGAAGCCTTCGTGAATGTAGGACGGAATTGAGGCTTCCAAAGCCACCTACTTCAATCAAGATTCAGAACAGTTAAATCAGAGTTGACAACTGTTTCAATATCAAACGATTAGAAACTTTCAGAATCAATACATTTCAATACCATCCAGGTCTTTGATTCGTAATCAGTAGGTCAGCGGTTCAAATCCGCTCGTCGGCTCCAGATACTTACCTCGTCTTGATGATCCCGAGGTCCTTCGTCGCTATGCTCCTCAGGATTTCGGCTGGCGGCTCGGACGCCGCCAGAACGCCTCAAGTTCAAATCCGCTCGTCGGCTCCAGACTTCCGGAAAAGCGTGGTCTGTGCGCGTTGAAATAAGGGGCTAACCCGATTCTCCTTTGCGCGTCCAAGAGTCAGAATATCTGGGAAACCCAACGGAAACGCGGCAGTATAATCCCCTATCCACTGAAATGTCTGAGATCGAAGTAAATCCTGGCAAGCCGAAGGACTCTTTGGCAGGAGCGACCACGCGGGTCATCCCGCAAGGCACGTTGTCGCCCGCCGAGGCACAGAGTTCGCGCGCGCGGTGGGGCGTTTTAGCAGCATGCATCGCCGCCGTGGTGGTTGTCGGCGGCTTGTTCTGGGCGATGTCTGGCTCCGCCAGCCAAGCGCGGCAAAATGGCGCGGAGTCAACGGCGGTCGTCCGCCGTACCGATTTCGTACACCGCCTTCGCGTGAACGGGACAGTGGAAGCGGTCTCTTACCAGCCCATCGCGGCGCCGCGCTTAAGCGGACAGAATTCAGGCACGTTACTGATAACGAAACTCGCAACCAGCGGAAGCAAAGTGAAGAAAGGCGATCTGCTGGTGGAGTTCGACCGCCAGGCTCAGATCAAGAACGCGCTGGATCGCCAAGCTGATTACGTTGACTTCGTGCAGCAGATCAACAAGATGAAAGCGGACCAGGCGACGGCCGAAGCGGTCGACCTGACCGCGCTGAAACAGGCGGAGAACGCGCAGGCGTCAGCGACGTTGGAGTTGAAGCGCAATGAGATCGTCTCGCGCATCGACCAGGAAAAGAACCAGGAGAATTTTGAAGCAGCCAAAGCGACGTTCGAGCAATTGAAAACGACCTTCGCTCTCAAGCGCAAATCAGCACAAGCAGACTTGAAGTCGTTGGAGATCCAGCGTGACCGCGCGAAGGCCGCAATGGATTATGCGCAGAAGAACACAGAGCGGCTCGCTATCCACTCTCCCATCGATGGGATCGTAGTACTGAACACCATTTGGAAGGGCGGCCAGATGGGAGAAGTGCAAGAGGGTGACGAGATCCGGCCGGGCGTGCCTTTCATGCAAGTTGTCAACGCGGGCGCCATGCAAGTTCGCGCGCGCGTGAACCAGGCAGACGTGCAGAACCTTGCTGTGGGCGATCCGATCAGCGTAGGGCTGGATGCGTATCCGGAACTGCAGTTCGGCGGCAAGATCGAGCGCATTGCCGCTATTGGCGTGACCAGCGGGTTGAACGATAAGGTACGGACGTTCCAAGTCTTGTTTTCGATCGATGGCACGGACCCCAAGCTGATGCCGGATCTCTCCGCCGCTGTGGACGTGCAACTCTCCAAGCACAACAACGTTCTAGTGGTGCCGCGTGACAGCTTGATCACCGAAGGTGGCGATACGTATGTCATGGCCGGTAATGTGGGCGGATATTCCAAGACAAAAGTAAAAGTGGGCGAGGTCAACGACGTGGATGCGGTGATCGAGTCGGGCTTGAATGAAGGCACACACGTGCTGCGGAATGCGTCGCTGTGAAGAAGCTATTGAGCAACCGTGGAGCGGTAATCACCGGCGTGATCGCGGTGCTGATAGTCGGCGGATTTTTTGCCGCTCGCGCGGTCAATGCCAAAGCCACGACTGTGCCCACGGGATTGGTGACCCGAGGGGACTTTGTTGAGTATCTGACGATACGAGGTGAGATCAAGGCGCGTTATTCCAAAGTGCTGACCGCACCTTCAGGCTCGGGCGACCTGCAGATCGTAAAGTTGGTGCATACCGGAACGATCGTAAAGAAGGATGATGTCATCCTGCAGTTCGATCCGACGAACCTGCAACGCACGCTCGAGCAGAAGCAGACGGACCTACGATCAGCGGAAGCGGAGATCCAGCGACAAAAAGCCGAAGGCCACATGACCGAAGAACAAAATGTGACCGACTCCGTTAGCGCGCAGTATGACGTGGACCGTGCCAAGCTCGAGACCAACAAGCAAGAGATACTTTCCGAAATCGACGGGGCCAAGAATCGGCTCACTCTTTCTGATACGCAGCAAAAACTTTCTGAGGCACAACAGAAGGTGAAGTCCGGGCAGGCCGGCCTTGCGGCTGACGTGGAGATGAAGAAAAAGAAGAAAGAGAAGGCGGAGTTCGATGTAAATCTCGCGCAGCGCCAGATAGCGGCGCTGACGGTGAAGTCTCCGGTGGACGGCATGGTGACGGTGCTGCCGAACTTCCGCGCCGTGATGTGGGGGCAAGCGCCTCCCGACTTCAAAGAAGGTGACCGCGCATGGTCAGGCGCGGCTGTGGCAGAGATCCCCGATCTCAGTCAGATCCGATTTGAGGCACGCATCGATGAAGCTGACCGCGGCCGGCTGAAGGCGCAGCAGAACGCCATAGTCCACATTGATGCTGTCCCGGACAAGGATTTTACGGCAACCATCAGCGACATCAGCACACTAGCAAAGCTCGACTTCAGCGGCTGGCCGCCGACGAAGAATTTTTCCATCGATATTTCGATCGATAAAAATGATCCGCGCATACGTCCGGGAATGGGCGCGAACAGCCGCATCGTGGTGAACCGCACGCCGAACTCCATACTGCTGCCTGCCGAAGCAATGTTCCAGAAGAATGGCCGCACCGTCGTCTATGTGCAGAACCACGGTGGCTTCGAAGAGCGCGTGATCCAGATCGGCAAGCGCGACGGCAGCACGGTGCAGGTGATGCAAGGACTCAAAGGCGATGAGCGTGTCGCGCTGAAAGATCCGACCGATACAGGGAACAAGCAATGAGCAGGAAAGTAAAAAGCGGGATCGCCGGCGGAGTCGTGGTCGTGGCACTGGTGTTCGTGAGCATCGCGGTGGCGTCGCGGCAATTCAAGCCCGCGCAAACAACCATTCCCACCACCCTGGTGAAGCGTGGTGACGTGGAGATCACCGTGACTATCCCGGGGGAATTCCGCGCGCCCCACAGCTCGATCCTCGTTGCTCCACAGGTGAACGGGACCTTGCAGATAGTCTCCATGTTACCCACGGGCGCAAAAGTGAAGCCGGGCGACATCGTTGTGGAGTTCGATCCGAGCGAGCAGGAATATAACTACGACCAGGCTGATTCGCAATTCCGCCAGGCTGAGCAAGAGATCGTAAAAGCGAAAGCGGACGCCGAAGTGCAGGCGGCCCAAGACCAGACTGCGCTGCTCAAGGCGAAGTTCGATGTACGCGCGGCGGAACTCGAAGTCCAGCGCAACGAATTGTTGAGTGACATTGACGCGAAGAAGAACAATCTTGCACTCGAAGAAGCGAAACGAAAGCTGGCGCAGCTCCAAGTCGACGCGAAATCGCGTTCGCTGGCGGGCCAAGCCGGACTAGATGTAGTGGTAGCACGCCGCGATGCGGCCAAACTTGCGATGCAGGTTGCGAAGACCAATATTGAGAACATGCAGGTGAAGTCCACTATTGATGGCGTCGTCTCCGCGAAGGAGAACCGCGACGCATCCGGCGGATTCTTTACCGGTGGCATGGTGCTGCCGGAGTATCGGGCGGGAGACCTGGTTTTTCCGGGGAGGCCGCTGGCGGAAGTGCTGGACGTAGGCCAGATGGAAGTGCAAGCCAAGATCAGCGAGAACGACCGCGCCAACGTCACACCGAACCAAGTCGCTGAGATCCGCGTGGATGCGCATCCGGGATTGGTCTATCCGGCAAAAGTGAAAAGCGTGGCTGGACTGGCGGCGCGTGACCGCTGGAGCAATGAGTCGTCAAAGATGTTTGATACGAGTTTTCAGCTTGACCAAAGCACCGGCGACATCAAACCCGGCGTCTCTGCGATGGTGCTGGTACACGGCGCGAAATTGAACAATGTCCTTTCGCTGCCACCGCAGTGCCTGTTCGAGCGCGATGGCAAGCAAGTGATCTACGTCAAAGGCGCGAACGGGTTCGAGCCTTTAGTAGTACAGGTGAAGTACCGCACTGAGACACAAGTAGTAGTGGAAGGCGTGGACGCGGGGGCGATCGTGTCGCTAGTCAACCCGACAACGCGTGACGGCGGTAGCAAGGGCGCGGCCAAGAAATCGGCAGGTGCGTTGTAATGCCGCTCGATTCCTCGCTCCGCATCTCATTCAAAGAGCGCTTCAAGGCGAACTATCTGCAAGACCTCGACATGGGATTGCAGAACCTGCTGCTGCATAAGCTGCGTTCGCTGCTCACCATGCTGGGAATGATCTTTGGCGTGGCCGCGGTGATCGCTATGCTGTCCATCGGCGCGGGCGCGCGACAGCAAGCGATGGCGTTCATCGAGCAACTGGGCGTTCGCAACCTGATCGTGGAAGCGAAGGAATCGCTTTCCTATGACGATCTGCAGAAGGTGCGCAAGACTTCGAAGGGCCTCACGCTGCAGGATTACCGCGTCATTCAAGCGAGTGCCACGAACGCAGTGGAATCGACGCCACGAAAAAAGTTTGCGCCGGCAAAGATCCTTCCCAAACCATCAGCCGACCTGCCGGTCGTATATGGGGTGAATCCGAATTATCAGAAGATCGGGAATCTTCGCGTGGTTTCCGGGCGCTTCTTTAATGACGACGAGGCGCAGCACGCCGTTCCGGTCGCCGTCCTCGGCGAAGCGGCGAAGACCGCAATCTTTGGGCAGGATGAGAGCGTGGGCAAGTTCATCAAGGTGAACGAGCAATGGCTGCACGTGATCGGCGTGGTGGGACCGCAACTTAGTGCGGGCGGCGCTATTGAAGGCGTAAACAGCCAGGACCTCAACAACCTTATATATGTGCCGCTCAGCACGGCGATGATGCGTCTTGAAGACAACCGTAGTGACATGAAGGACGAGATCGACGGCATCTACCTGCAGCTGCGCAATGCCGAAGAGAGCCCAAGCACGGCAGAGATCGTGCGCGGAGTGTTGAATCTTTCGCACCACGATGCCGGCGATTACACCGTGATGGTGCCGGCAGAGTTGCTGGCGCAACAGAAGAAGACGCAGCAGGTGTTCAACATGGTGATGGTGGCTATCGCTTCGATCTCACTGCTGGTGGGTGGGATCGGCATCATGAACATCATGCTGGCCAACATTCTCGAGCGCATGCGTGAGATCGGCGTGCGGCGCGCGCTCGGTGCGCGGCGCAAAGACATTGTTCGGCAATTCCTGGTCGAAGCCGTGCTGATCTCGTTCCTTGGCGGCATGTTGGGGATTGCCGTAGGACTCTCCATGTCAAAAGTCATCGCGCTGCTGGCGGGATGGTCCACCGTGACCAGCGTCACTTCTATTTTGCTGTCATTCGTATTCTCGGTATCGGTGGGGTTGATCTTCGGGCTATATCCGGCGATGAAGGCCGCAAAACTCGATCCGGTCGAGGCGATCCGCTACGAATAGCGCACAAGAAATCACAATGAAAAAGTGGACTATGAGAACGGGCAAGGGAATCTTGTTGTTTGTGGCGGCATTGGCAGCGACCCTCGGCGCTTCGGCGCAGACGTTTCCCGCCCCAAATTATTTTGGCCAGTTGTTCCGTCCACCTCGTGCGGCGACGCAAGTGCCGGGATCGGAAGGTTTGCAGGACGCCATCGTTGACGGCAAGCTCACGCTCAGCCTGGACCAGGCTGTGCGCTTCATGTTGCAGAACAACACTGATATCCGCATCAATCAGCTGCAGTTCTCGCAATCAGGTTTTGCTGTGCAGCGCGCCTACGGGCCGTTCGATCCGGTGCTGACAAGTTCATTCAGCCCGCAACGCAGCGTGTCACCGAGCTTGACCGCACTGGCTGGCGCGGCAACGTTGAGTAGCCTCTCGCAGCCGACCTCCGCCACCTACAGCCAGACCTTCCAGACTGGAACGAACCTTAACATCAATTTCAATACGCTGCGCTCGACCACGAACAGCAGCTTTGCTACGTTCAATCCGTCGTTCTCTTCGGGGGCGACGTTCACGCTTTCGCAGCAGCTCTTACGCGGACGCAATATGGCTATCGTGCGCGCGCCCATTTTCATTGCGCGCAGGAATGTTGCGCAGTCGCGCGCCAATTTTGAGACGCAGATCAATGAAGCCATCGTCAACGTCATCAACCAATATTGGGACTTGATGCAGGCGAAGAAAAACCTGGACGTGCAACGCGATTCACTTAAGCTAGGGGAGCAGTCTTACCAGCGTGACAAGCGCGCGCTGGAGCTCGGCGCGCTTTCGCCTCTCGACATCTATCGTTCGGAAGGCACGGTCGCGCAACGCAAGCTGGCGGTGATCCAGGCCGAGTACGCCATCAAGCCGCTGGAAGACCAGTTGCGCCGGACGATTGGCGCAGACCTTGATCCGGATGTTGCCTCTAGAGAAATAGTCCTGAGTGAGAACGTCCAGCCTACCGGCGAACTGCGCGTGCTGGACATGGGCACGGCGCTCGATATGGCGCTCAAGCGGCGTCCGGAACTCGAGGCGGTGCGCCAACAGTTGGCTATCGATGACATCAACGCGCACGTGGCAACCGACCGGTTGAGGCCGGACCTTTCGGTGAGTGGGTTCTATTCCTCGAACGGCATTGGCGGCAACCAGATCGATACTTCCACGGGAACACCTATCTTCATCCCCGGCGGGTTTGCCGATTCTCTGGACCAGGTAGGTTCATTCAATTTTCCGACATACGGCGTGACGTTCTCGTTACGACTGCCCATCAGAAACCGGCAAGCGCAAGCGGATCTGGGAAGCGCGCTGGTCTCAAAGCGCAGCGATCTTTACCAGATGCGTTCGCGCCAGCAGGCCGTGAATCAGGATGTCCGCAATTCAGTGAATCAACTGGAAGAGAGCAAAGCGGCCATCACGGCCGCATCCACGGCGCGTGATCTCGCGCAAAAAACTCTGGCCGCAGAGCAGCGCAAGTATGAGCTCGGCGCTGAGACCATCTTCTTCGTGCTGGACGCCCAGAACCAACTGGAGCAGGCGGAACAGAGTTACGTGCAGTCGCTCATCGGCTACCAGAAGGCGCTGGCCTCGCTCGACCGTGCGACGGGTACGCTTCTGGATAAAAACCAAGTCGTGATCGACGACCTGACGAAGTAGGGCGTGACACAGCAGAGCCCCCCGCGATAAATACGTATTTGTGGCGGCTACATCTCGTGGTAGTCTCTGCGCCATGCCTGACATAACCCCCCAATTCGGAACTGCCGAATACGCCGATGTTCCTGAGACCGACCGCTGCCAGATCTGCCAACAACTGATCGGCCCGAGCTATTACCGAGTGAATCAGCGCATGGCGTGCGTCGCTTGTGGCGATAAAGTAAAGCGCGGCATGCCGGTGGAAAGTGGTTCGTCTTACCTGAAGGCGCTGCTGTTCGGACTGGGAGCTGCGTTTCTGGGCTTCGTTATCTATTCGGCCGTGGGAATCATGACTGGCCTCGAGATCGGATATGTTTCACTCGCCGTCGGATTTCTGGTGGGAATCGCCATGAAGAAGGCGACGGGCGGAGTGGGCGGACGGAAGTATCAGATCACCGCGGCGCTGCTCACTTATGCCGCGGTGTCATTGTCTGCGATCCCGATCGCTATTCACTACAACAACATTCCGGCAGGGATCTCTGCCGGCGTCATCGTGCTCGGCCTTGCTTCGCCGTTTTTCGAATTGGCACAGAGTCCCGTGAGTGGGATCATCGGCCTCGTCATCTTATATGTGGGCATCAACTTCGCGTGGAGACAAACTGCAGGCAGCCGCGTGTCGGTCGACGGTCCGTATGACAACGCGGCGAAATCCACCACAGCGACTTCAACCTAGAGAGGCTAGAATCTTCTTCTAGTGCAAGCTCTCACACCAGAATTCATACGCAATTGCCGCACGTGCGGGCAAGAACTCATGGCAGGCACGCTCGCGTGTGACAAATGCCACTCGCTGGTCTATTCGCGCGAATTGGATAGCATCTCTGCGGAAGCGAAGTCACTGGAATCGCAAGGCAAGTATCTTGAAGCACGCGAACAGTGGATGCATGCCTTGCCGCTCTTGCCGAAATCGGCTAAGCAGGCGGAGTGGATCGAGGAGCGGGCCAAACAATTGAACGCGCTGGCCGCGAAGCAGCAATCGCAAGGTGAGACCAAGTGGGCAAAGCGTGTGGGGCCGCTGGGTGTGCTGGGCGCGATCCTGCTCAAAGGCAAGACCATACTCTTCGCGCTGTTCAAGCTGAAGTTTCTGCTCAGTTTTGCGTCGTTCATTGCGATTTATTGGGCGCTGTGGGGGCCCATCTTCGGTATCGGCTTTGCGGCGATGATCCTTATCCACGAGCTGGGCCATTACATCGACGTGCAGCGTCGCGGCTTGCCTGCGGAAGCGCCTGTGTTTATTCCGGGTTTGATGGCATATGTGAAGTGGGACGCGATGGGCGTGCCGCTTGATGTTCGCGCTGAGGTAAGTTTGGCGGGACCGCTCGCAGGATTCATTGCGGCGTTAGCCTGCGCGGGATATTTCGCCTACTCTGGCAATCAGCTTTTTGCGGCGCTGGCTCGCGCTGGTGCGTGGCTGAATGTGCTGAACCTTATCCCGGTGTGGGCGTTTGACGGTGGCAGCGCAACCAACGCGCTGAGTAAGGTGGAGCGGGGCATCGTGCTGGGGTGTTCTGCGGTGCTGTGGTTATTGACAGGCGAAGTTGTTTTCTTTTTGGTGGGTGCAGGATTTGTGTATCGGCTATTCACACATGATTTGCCGGCTGCGCCGAGTCCCAAGACGACTGTTTATTACATTGTGGTGCTTGCGCTGCTTGCAGCAGTGATGTGGGCGATGCCGGGAAGCGGAGCGGGATTGCCGCGGTAGCTTTAGGTGGATTGAGTTGAGGTTCCAACGAGACAATGCGATTGTTTGGGCCGCCATGCTCAGCGGCCTCTTCTGGTGCTGCGCCTGCGGGCTAACAAACTACAACGTAACAAGAATGACTATTGATGAGAATCAACATCTCATCCCGGTAGGTTCGCAAAGTTTGGATGAGCCTTCCTCGGGACCATTTTATTTTTTCTTCCACACAGGTAGAGGTTCTACCACGGTTGCGCATTTGGAAAAGAGATCCGCATCTACTCCGGAGTTGCTTCTTTATCTTGAGACGGACCGTGAACAAAGATTAGACAGAACAGTGAAGTCGGATCTTCTTTTGGTCGGCGATTTCGGAACCATATTCGTCAAACGAACGTGCATTTACAATCACCCTTTTCGCTCCTACCCCAACAGTGTGTCTGTCCAGTTTTTCTCAAATGGTTATCCTTCGGGATATGAGAATCCGACTGAACTATCTGGATCTCCGAAAATGTTGCCGCCACTGACTTCGGTCAGCATTATCCGCGTGCTTCATCTTGGGGCAGGGTATTTGATGGTCAAAGCTGAATACGAAGCCAATGGCGAATTTCGAACCATCAATGGCGCCGTTGCCGACGGTAAAGCTGATCCACCGGGTGCGAACATAACCTCTTACCCGGCCGATTTAAGCAAGGAGCTCGGCAAATATGGCATGCCTGCTCATCTGAATGTCACGAAAGGCGCACTAGCTCTGCCCAACTCACCGAAGGAAGAAGAGACGTTCTTATTCGTACGTTTCTATGATTTTGGAAAGCTGATTCAACGCGAGCAGTATCGAGGCGGCATTTTGCTCTCTTCTAAATGGCTGCAACCGTCGGTCACCGAAGAAGAACGCACAATTGGACCTGAATGTGACGCCCGCTTCCGGCAGCAACTTTCTTTGGGGTTGCCCACAACGGGTGATTAACGCAGAGTTTGATGCTTAGTCATTCTTCCACAGCGCCATCACTCCAAACAATCCTTCTGCGTTGCTGATGATGTGCGCATTCTTAGGCAATTTGAAATCGATCTTTGACGCATTGCCACCGCCTATATAGATCCGGTCATAGTTAAAGGTCTGTTCCAAGAGCTCAAGCACCTTCTTCAAATGCTTGTTCCATTTCTTCTTGCCGTACTTCTTCAGCGCGTCATTGCCGATCTCATCTTCGTAGGCGTGTCCGTGGCGGATAGGGTGATGGCCCATCTCCATGGGCACCGCATTGCCGTTCACGTAGATGGCGGAGCCCATTGACGTTCCGAGCGTGATCACCAACTCGATGCCTTTGCCGCTGATGGCGTGGTAGCCCTGGACCACTGCGTCATTTGCGACATGCGCCGGTTTGTTTAATGCCTTTTGCAGCTCTTTGTCGAAATGGACGCCTTCCCACTTCTTTTCCAGGTGTGGTGCGGTCTTCACCACACCATTGCTG
>JAICWB010000240.1 GCA_025935035.1 Terriglobales bacterium | reverse complement strand
GAGCAGCGTCGGTGGCGGCTCACCCGGCATGCGCCCGCTGAAGTGCCGCGAGTAATTTTCAATGCCATGGCAGAATCCCATGCTCTTGATCATCTCCAGGTCGAAGCGAGTGCGCTGGTGCACCCGTTGCGATTCCACCATGCGACCCTGCTTCTCCAACTCCTTCTCCCACCAACCCAATTCTTCCAGGATGGTGTGCACCGCGCGGTCTCGCCGCTCTTTGGGCATCACATAATGGCTCTTCGGATAGATCGGCAGCCGCGAATACTTCTGCTTCACCGTCCCAAACAGCGGATCGATCTGCGAAAGCGAATCCACCTCATCCCCGAACAGCTCGATGCGGTAGGCCATATCGTCATAAGTAGGGAAGACCTCGATCACGTCGCCGCGCACACGAAATGTTCCCCGGCGGAACTCGTGGTCATTGCGTTCGTACAGGATCTCCACCAGCCGACGGACAATGTCCTCGCGCTTGATCTTCTGTCCTTTCTCCAGAAACATCATCATGCCGTAATACGCTTCCGGGGAGCCCAGACCGTAGATGCAACTGACGGACGCCACAATGATGCAATCTCGCCGCTCGAATAACGAACGGGTGGCCGACAGCCGCAGCTTGTCCAGCTCATCATTGATAGTCGCTTCTTTTTCAATGTACACGTCGCCCGCAGGAATGTAAGCCTCAGGCTGGTAGTAGTCGTAGTAAGAGACGAAATACTCCACTGCATTGTGCGGGAAAAACGACTTGAACTCGTGATAGAGCTGCGCCGCGAGCACTTTGTTATGCGCGAGGACCAGCGTCGGCCGGTTCGTATTCTCGATCACTTTCGCAACCGAATACGTCTTGCCCGATCCGGTCACGCCCAGCAATACCTGGTGCTTGTCGCCATCCCGCACTCCGCGCGTCAACTCCGCGATCGCACGCCCCTGATCGCCCGCGGGCTGATAATTGCTGACTAATTTGAAGTCCATAAAATGAGTATGTCCGGAAGCATCCCTAGAATGAATTTTGGGCTCAGAGCAATCTTTTATTATAGCTTTTCATCTTGTCATCCTGAGCGCCGTCTTTGCGCGAAGGACCCCTATTACTCTGCAAACAGCTTGCGCTAGCCTCGACATAAAATCACTTAAATATCCATTGATACTGAAATGTTTTCTCGCTCCATAGGAGCGCAATATCGGTAGCCACCGCATGTCTTTGACTGCATTCCAGCTCCGTAGGAGCGGCATTCGCATTTCCTAACGGACAACAGCCTTAGTCACAAGCAGCAAACTCCCTTTTCGTGCCATCATATTCACATGGAAAACAAGAAGCCCCCGGTCCCGGATCCGAAAAGCCGTTTCGCGGAAGTCACGCGTTTGTCAAAAGAAGCTCGCGCCAGGAAACCGAAACAGGTTCCGGACGAGCAGCGCCCCAATCCCTACAAGATCGACGCACCGGAAGAAGATCCGTTCAAAGAAAAGCAGGATTAGCGGAGCTACTGTCGTCCGACTTGTCCGGCCGCAAGATTGCGTGGACCTATCCTCGTCAACCGCTTTTCCATCGCCGGCGTCAGCACGCGCGTGTGCGGGATCTCGCAAAGATGTTCCGCGATATACCAAAGGTCTTCGCTCGTCGTCATCCAATTCCGCGAGTCGAACTTCTTCAGGTCCACAGGCTTCGTCGCAAACCCGCGGAGCGTCCGTTCACCCAGCAGGTTGAAGTAGGAATCGAAGTAGCTCATCGCCAGTTCGCGCAGTGACTTGTACACCGGCTCCCGATACCGCAACCCGGCAAAATTAGATTTCCCGATCGCGCCCCAGTGCTTATTCACCTGAAAGATTGCCAGCACATGGTCGTCATCGCGAACAGATTCCAAGTCCCAAAGCAGCGCTGGACAACCATTCACCCGCAATGCCGCAGCAGCAAAGATGGCGCCCTCCAAACAATGCGCCTGCTTGTGCTCCAACACCAGCCGCGGCGACCAAGCCGTGCTCGCCTTGTGATACTTCATCTCATCCAGGAACTTCTGGATGTGTGCGGGGGTGCGCAGAGAACGCAGCGTTCGCAATTCTTTTGGCGTGAATGTTGAGTGGGTTCCGTCAGTCCGCATCGCTGGTTTTCAATTACAAATTACCAATTACAAATTACAAATCGCTTCAACCCACTCCCCCGGCCCATCCACACTCACATCTCCCGGACACTTCACCAAAGTCTCCGGCGAGAGTCCATACGTACAAGCGCAGGTCCAAATCCCAGCATTCCGCCCCGTCTGCATATCAATGTAAGAATCCCCAACGATGACTGCTTCGCCCGGCTGAACTCCGTGCTCACGCAGCAGGGTATTCACTCCCAGCGGATCCGGCTTCTTAGTCTCAAAACTATTCCCGCCATAAACAGATTTAAAGAATCCGTTCAATCCCAGCGCATCAACGATTTTTCGTGATGGTCCCACCGGCTTATTGCTCAACACCGACATCGCAACCTGCCCACGACTCATGATCTCCGTTAGCGCCGCCTGCACTCCGTCATATACGTAGGTGAAGTCCAGTTTGTGCTCGCGGTAATACTCCAGAAAGAAGACTAGAGCGTCCTCGATGAACTCCTCGTCTTTCGGCTGCAAGTCATGGTCGTCCTTGAATCCCAACGACCGCCGAACCAGTGTCGGCGCACCGTCACCTATATAGGTTGAGATCACATCCGGCGCAAGCTTGGGCCGGTGGTAGTTCTCCAGCATCGCGTTCACTGAATTCGCAAGGTCCCGCCGCGAATCGACCAACGTGCCATCCAGGTCAAAAATAAGCAGCTTCAATTTGTCTTTAGGGATTGCCCTAACCGTGCGGATCATGTGGTTTTCAATTACAAATTACAAATTACCAAATTACAAATCAATCTGCGCTCTCCACCATATAAAATAAAAGGTACTCTTATCCGCCCGACCCTGACCGAGGTTTACGCATGGCCGCGACCAAAGTAGAGACGCCGACTCAACCAACCGGAAAAACCGAGAAGACCTACCAAGGCCTGACCAGGAAGCAGATGGTCGAGTTCTACCGCCTCATGTACCTCTCTCGCCGGCTCGACGATCGCGAGATCATGCTCAAGCGCCAGCAGAAGATCTACTTCCAGATCTCCGGTGCCGGACACGAAGCCCTGATGGTCGCCGCCGGCATGGCGATGAAAGCCGGCTACGACTGGTTCTATCCTTATTATCGTGACCGCGCGCTCTGCCTCGCGCTCGGCATGACCGCGGAAGAGCAACTCCTCTCCGCCGTCGGCGCAGAAGCCGATCCCAACTCCGGCGGCCGCCAGATGCCCTCGCACTGGGGACACAAGAAGCTGAACATCGTCACCCAATCCTCTCCCACCGGAACGCAGTTCCTGCAGGCAGTAGGCTGCGCCGAAGCCGGACGCTACTTCACCAATCATCCTGAAGCCGCAAAGAAAAATCCTGACGACTACCGCGCATTCAAAGACGTTCAGTTCCACGGCGACGAAGTCGTCTACGTCTCCACCGGCGACGGCACCACCAGCCAGGGCGAATTCTGGGAGGCGATGAACTCCGCCGCCAACCTCAAGCTGCCCGTGCTCTTCGTGTGCGAAGACAACGGATACGCGATCTCCGTGCCCGTCGAGGTCAACACCGCCGGCGGCAATATCTCCAAACTAGTCGCCAATTTCCCCAATTTCTTCTTCGCGGAAGTCGACGGTACCGATCCCGTCGAGAGCTACGCCGCCATGACGAAAGCTGTCGAGCACTGCCGCAGCGGCAAAGGCCCAGCCTTCGTCCACGGACACGTCATCCGCCCCTATTCGCACTCGCTCTCTGACGACGAAAAGCTTTATCGCCCAGACTCCGAGCGCCAGAAAGATGCGCAGCGCGATCCCATCACGCGCACGCAGATGTTCCTTATCCGCGAGAACATCCTCGACGAAGACGGCATCAACAAGCTCGAAAAATCCGTTGACGACGAGATCCAGATCGCCTCCGACCGCGCCGTAGCCGCAGCCATCCCGTCCACCGAACCCGCCGCCATCCTACGCGGCGTCTATTCGCCCGACTCCGACGCAACCAGCTCCGCCTTCGATCGCGCACCAGAATCCACCGGTGCCGACAAGACCATGGCCGACCTCATCAACGCCTGTCTCAAAGACGAGATGAAGCGCGACGAGCGCATCGTCATGTTCGGCGAAGATGTTGCCGACTGCAGCCGCGAAGAGTATCTCAAGAACAAAGAGGTGAAAGGAAAAGGCGGCGTCTTCAAACTCACCGCCGGCCTTCAGGCCGAATACGGCAGCGACCGCGTCTTCAACTCGCCCCTCGCCGAAGCCAACATCGTCGGACGCGCCGTTGGCATGGCCACACGCGGACTCAAGCCCGTCGTCGAGATCCAATTCTTCGATTACATCTGGCCCGCCATGCAGCAGCTTCGCAACGAACTGCCGCTCATTCGCTGGCGCAGCAACAACAATTTCTCATCGCCTGCGGTCATCCGCGTCGCCATCGGCGGATACCTCACCGGCGGCGCCATCTATCACTCGCAATGCGGCGAGAGCATCTTC
>JAICWB010000179.1 GCA_025935035.1 Terriglobales bacterium | reverse complement strand
CCCATCCAGCGCGGCGTGCGTCGCCGCCTTCTGCCATGCAAGGTTCAGCGTGGTGTAAACCCGCAATCCGTTTTGGTGCACATCTTCGCTGCCGTACTTTTTCTCCAGATATCGGCGTATCTCTTCCACAAAATACGGCGCGATGGCGTTCGTCTGCGATTGCAGATGCAACGTGATCGGTGAAGCCTTCGCCGCGTTCGCCTGTTCCGCCGTGATCTTGCCGTCTTCCAGCATTGCGTTCAGCACCAGGTTGCGGCGCTGCAATGCCTTCTGCGGATAATTGATCGGTGAGTACTGGTTCGCCGATTTCGGCAAGCTAGCCAGCACTGCCGCTTCGGCAACCGTCAGGTCCTTAGCCGGCTTTCCAAAGTAATACTGCGACCCCGCGGCAAAACCGTACACGCCGTGTCCGAGATAGATCTGGTTGGCATAGAGCGTGAATATCTGTTCCTTGGTGAAGTGCCGCTCGATCTGTATTGCCAGCATCATCTCCTGGAACTTGCGGCTGAAGTTGCGGTCACTCGACAGAAAAAGATTTCTCGACAGCTGCATCGTCAGCGTGCTCGCGCCCTGCGACCGGCTATGTGTGGAAAGATCTCGCCAAGCCGCGCCCGCAATGCGCCCGAGGTCGATGCCCCAATGGTGGTCAAAATCTTTGTCTTCGATGGATGTCACCGCGTCGCGCAGCACCGGCGGAAAATCTTCATAATTCGCGATGATCCTGCGCTGTAAGGCAAAGCTGCCGATCACGTTCCCCTGGTCGTCATAGATCTCGGTGATGGCATTCGGACGGTAGTGCTCCAGCTCCGCGATCTGCGGCAGGTCAGTCGAGTACACAAGAAACATGCCCGCCACCGCGCCTATCGCCGCCGAGGAGATGATCAGCAGCGTGAACACGACTCTGCCCACCAGCTTTTTTCCGGCAAAGCTGACCTGCGGCAGGATGGGATACAGAGTCTTCATTTTGGCTGGATTCTCGGGTCAGAATAGCACCTTTAAGCGGGGCTGCCACTAAGGTGGAATCCGAGGCGCAAACAGCAAAAATCGCGGGCCGAAGCCCGCGATCTCTGGTTCCGCTGTCACAGTCAGGGCGCCATGCTTACGAGTTCTTGGTCTTCAGCACCGCCACCGCTCGCTGCAATTGCAGATCGACTTTCGGCGCAGCGGGCTTGGTCTCCGGCTGTGTGGTCTCAGTATCATCGTCAGCGGCATTGTCAGAATCATCCTGGTCGGCCACCACGATGTTCGGCGTCACGGCCGCATCTTGAATAACTTTACCGTCGGGCGAGTAGTACTTCGCGATCGACAGGATGATCGCCGACCCATCCGGAACCTCGATCAGCTTCTGCACTGAGCCCACGCCAAAGGTCTTGCCGCCCAGCACGTCGCCGCGCCCGTTCGCCAGGATCGCAGACGCCACGATCTCAGCCGCACCCGCCGTACCGCGGTTCACCAAAACAACCAGCGGCAGCTTGGTCACCGCCTTCGACGGATCAGCATTGAAATCCTGCTTAGCGAACTTCTGGCCTTTGAGCGAAGTGATAGTTCCATGGTCAAGGAACAGATTTGCCACAGCTACGCCTTCGGTCTCGTCACCGTCAGAAACATCGCGCAGGTCAAGGATGATGCGCTTGGCGCCATTCTTCGTCTCCGCCGCGATCTTGCTCGCGATCTCTTGCGCTTTGCCTTTCTGCAGGCTCACCGTCTTGATGTAGCCGATATTGCTCTCCTGCATCTTGTCGCTCACCGCAGGAACGGAGTAATCGTCGCGCGTCACAACGATCTTCTGTGGCTCAGCCTTGTTCGGCCTCACCACTGAGAACGTGATCGTCGTACCGCGGTCGCCCGCCATTTCGCGCTGTATCTCGGCCAGTGACATGTCATGCGTGCTGTTGCCGTTGATCGACTCCACCACGTCGCCATCTTCCAGGCCCGCTTTGTCCGCCGGACCGCCTGGCATCACCGAAACGATGGCCGCGAAGCCATAGCGTTTGGAGAGCGTGGCCGCGATGTTCGCGTGATAGTCGCTCTTGTGGTCTTTGTACGCCTTGTATTCTTCAGGACTCAGGTAGCTGGAGTTCGCATCCAGCGATTCCAGCAGGCCATGCAGCGCGCCGTTGCGCACGGCGTTGAAGTCCGGCTCCACAACATACTCACTGCGGATGCGCTGCAGCACCTCGCTATAAACGCCCAACTGCTTGTAAGCGCCATTGTCATTGCTGGAGGCGTGCACGCCCAGTCCACCGGCCACTGCGAATAAGACCACCATCACAGACGCGGCGGCGATAAGTCCTTTGAATCTTGTCGTCATGAAATCCCTGTTTCCCAACTGCCCGGCGGCAAACCCACGCCAGACACCCTGATTATATCCGGTTCAGATGCCGGTTTCTTATTAGACGATGCGGGGCGACCGGCGTTATCACGGCTGTCCCGCAAGGCCGCGCAGGATTAAGTAGCTAAGTAGAAACAAGAAGGTTCAGCTATCTTGCCAAGGCGACGGAACAGGTCCGCTTGCGTGATCGGACTCCGAGAAGGTCAGAAATCGCTTTTTGGACCGAATCATTCCTTAATCTCGCTAAGTTCGAAGCATCGGTCCGTTTGGGAATGCGAAATGCTCGCCTATCTGAAGGAATCTTCTGCATCAGGAAAAAGACGTCGACTGCCCATCGAGCATCTTCGGTCGGCATGCCTTGATTGATCTTGGCGCGATATCGGAACCGGTTTCCATATTGGTCTATGCGAGGAGATTCCTTGAAATCCAGACTGATGGAATAGACACCTAGAGCAGGTAGAGTGAACAGTTCTTCGGGCTGGGAGACGCCGTCATGGTTATTGTCAACCCACAACCGCAATTTGCTAAAGATGGCATCTTTCGCATCAATCACGCTGTCTCCGTTCCCGCCATTCTCCCGCTTGTCAAAAACAGCAAGAGCAAGAAAACCGTTTTTGTCGGCGGATGGAGGCTGATCGGTAAAATTGCCGAACAGCTCAGAGCCGTTATCAATGACTCCATCGTCATTGCGGTCTAATACGAGGAATGCATTCTGCGAACCAGCCGCAGTCCAAGAAATCTGGTACTTCGTCAAAGTATTGGTGATGGCGAACTGAACTCCGCCTTGCAAACTTGTGAGCGAGTATCCCTGATGGCCGACGTCGATGATGATGGGAGAAGATGTGCTGCACGCGCACTGCAGAATAACTCCGCCTCCAGCAGCGCACTGGGCTTCCCATTCGTCATATTCATCTTGAGGTAAACCGCAAGTTGCATCGCCGCCATTGTCTCCGCAATTCGACGGATCGTAGTTTACGCAACTCGTATCACATGTACTTGAACAATCGTAAACCCCATATTGGCCGCCGGATTCACGATATGCATTAGCTTCGTCGCACTCAGTTGGCGCAGCCACAGCTAAGGACGGATCCATGACGGTAGAACCATTGCAATCGGTACCGGTGCAATCTTTAAATCCATAAACGTGACCGTCTTCGTGGTCCATGAGCTTTCGCACAAAGTCGGCAGGCTGTTGGTCCCCCAGCGCTTGAGGGTCCACAACAATGATGGCACCCGTCGTGTGGCCATTTGCATCCCCTTTGGGCACAGTACAAGCCGCGATGCCCACAGGAGAAGTAGGGCACAATCCTGAGGCCCTCGGATCACCAAGCTGAATGGTAACTTTGGGCGCTGAAGCAGTTCCATCCCAAGTTGAGGGATCCGAAGGAGTTGCCGGGGTAGTACTTGTGCTCGGCGTCGGTACGGTGACAGAACTGCCCTGCATTGAAGCCCAGTCCTGCATTGCGCCTGTGATTGCCCCTTGATTCTGCCCGAGTGTAGCAGCCTCACCAGCTTGAGAGACAAGCACGATATTTATGGCTGCCCCTTGCTGAATGCCAGTTGCAACAACATCACCCGGGTAAACTTGTCTGCTTAGAATTTCGCATTGTTGAGCCGAGGTAACTCCAGCAATGGCTAAGACTGCTACGGCCAACTTGTCTACTCTGCGCCTCTATCCTCGCTTCTAAACAGATTTTTAAGCAGATTTTTGATCGGTGCTACTTGGTAATAGCGAGTTTTCTGGTCATAACCTCAGATAACGCGGCTTCATTCAATCCATCAATTTCGGATTTTCCAGCGCGTGCACGATTTACCTCAGCGCCCTCCGGCTCCACAACCCCATTGCTGAGCTCCCATCGCTTCCCGACAACATACAATTGCCCTTCGGGTCTGTACTCAATCAACATCAAATACGTGTGACCTGGCTGAAAGTGGTAGCGCATGGGCTCAACTTCGTAAGTGTACTTACCACCCCACGGAGCGGTGATGGTTCCACCGAAGTCTCCAATGTCGATCAATTGGCCCGGACTCACCCGCGCTAGACCTGTTTGTCCGAAAACCTTCTGTACGCGAACATTCACCTCCGTGTAGATTGCCCTCTGGCTTTTGGTCAGATAAGTATGAAAGCTCTCAAACTTGCCTATAATCCAGGCCCCGTCCCTCAACACCGGGAGTTCGGGCGTGTTAGGCAGCATCACGCCCTCGTGGTAGTGTCCTAAATGACTTGTCTGTAGCGATGAGAGGGGTTGTTGCTGACCACAGCACTTGTCCCAAAAAGCATCCCTAAGGGATCGACTCTGCGGGTCAACAGTGTCCTTCTGACTCTCGATATCTACGGGCTCAAGCATCCATTTGTTTGCGGCATTCGCAAATCTGGCACGCTGATTTATCTGACTCTGTTGCGGCGCTGTCTGCGCGCACGCAAATGAGAAAAACACAGCGATCAGTGCAGCGAGTCCTTTACCCCGATGTACCATTCTCGATCTCCTTCGGTTTGCTTCTGACAGACTAAGAAATGTCGCCAACCTGAATCTTACGCCTTTCGCGCGCCGACTCAGGGAGTGCTTGACATTCTGAACAGCTGGAAACCTGCGTATCATTCTGATTAAGAGGACTCGCAATGCTCGGCGATTTCGCGGATTCTGGGGGGCCGTGAAGCAGAGTTCTTCGATTCAGCTACTCGCAAATTGGATGCCCGCAGCCCGCTGCATTTGAACCGGCATGGCCTCTTGAATCCACGGCATCTGGTGGCCAAGAGGAACCCGCGCTACAGCGACTATTCCACTCTGCCTACCTGCAGTTACGAAGGTCCCTGCCCGAACGGGCGTCTTAACCCGGCACTTTGCAGTTACGGGATGCGGGAGCTGACGTAGACTTCCTTCAGCACCCGACCCCACGGGAAGCAGCTATTGAGGCGCTGAAAGCATGTCTGGCAGATCAACATTTGCGAACCGGATAGCCGCGGTGGCGGCCATTGGCATTGAGCCTTCCAGCCTGGAAGTCCTCAAGACTTCTTGGAAGATGTTCGGCATCGACGTTCATCTGGTGCCGTACGAAGGTCCGGCGTCATTGATGGGGGAGACCATCAATGCTTTCATCGTGCGGCTGGACGCAGGCGCACGGCCGCTGCTGCAAAAGATCCGCGCGTTCGAGAAGTATCAGCATACGTTGATCTATGGTGTGGGCCGCGACGCAGTCATCGCAGAGCTGGCTGAGTTTGAGATCAGCGTGCTTATGCCCGACCTCTCGGAAGAATCAGTGGTCCCGGCGATACAGAACACATACCAACTGCTGCTGAACCAGATGCGCCGCTACGCACGCATCCCCATGGTGCTACCCGTGAAGGTCACCGCAGGCGCTTTCACTATGGACGCGGTCAGCAGCAACATCAGCGCCGGCGGCATCCGCGTTTGCCTCACGGAACCGGCGGAAGCGCAGATGATGGCGCTTCGTGATGACGGCATCTCGCAGATCACTTTCCAAGCGCCGCACGCCGCACGATTCCACTTACCCTCCACTTTGGTGCGCAAGTCAAAGAACAGCGTAGGATTTGAGTTCCAAGTCTCGCCTGACCAGCAAGAGCTGAAGCATTGGCTAGACAGCCACCTCGCCCGATAGCACGCCACTAACAACGCGCTATCTTTGTAGCGCATTCACCGTCTATCTTTCGTTCTCAAGCGGGAGGAGCCATGTTCATCCGGATGTGTGCTG
>JAICWB010000215.1 GCA_025935035.1 Terriglobales bacterium | reverse complement strand
GCGTCCAGCAGCTCTCAAATGTAACTTTTTCCACAGGCGGAAGAATCGCGGATACGGGGATTCAGGTTGTCTGCTGTGACGTTATTTTTTGTAATGCCCAGCGTGCATGTTCAGCGACGACGTCATCTTCATCATTCGCCAACTCCTGTAAAAGTGGCCTAAATGCGGCATCGCCACTGTTCCCCATCGCAACGGCCGTGTTACGACGAATCCCTTGATACTTCGCTCGCTTGATCGGTGATCCGCGGAACATTCTGTTGAATTCTTCGCGGCTTAACTTCGCCATCTCGGCAAGTTTGGGCGCTACCAATTCTTCACGTGGCTGAAACTCTTCCGCGCGCGTCACTGGCATCTCACGCGGCGGCTTTCCCGTGATACCCGTACTCGGCTTCGCATGCCCATTCCACGGACACACATCCTGGCAGATATCACAGCCAAAAATATTGTTGCCCATCTGTTCGCGAAACTCCTCTGGAATGCTGCCGCGCTTCTCGATCGTGAGGTAAGAGATGCATCGCCGCGCGTCCATCTGGTACGGCGCCACTAGCGCTCCCGTTGGGCAAGCCTCGATGCACCTCGTGCAGCTTCCACACCGGTCCGAAGGAGGATTGACAAATGCCGTTTCGGCCTCTTCTGCGGGTAATTCGATTGACGTCAAAATCGTTCCCAGAAACAGCCACGATCCATGTTGCTGGTTGATCACGCACGTGTTCTTGGCCAACCATCCGATACCCGCGTACTTCGCAAACACGCGTTCCACGATGGGCCCCGTGTCCACATAACACCGTGTCTGTAATGCTCCGCCCGGGAACTCCGCGGCGTGACTTTGAACCGCCGCCTCGACGCGTCGCAGCCTCGCAAGGATCGCATGGTGGTAATCCATAGTCTTTCCCTGACCATTGCCAAACCACGCATAGCGCGAGATCCAACCACGCGACGAATCCTTGATTTCCGTGGAATAAGGCTTATCGGTGTTGTAGTTGATCGCGCACACGATCACGCTCTTCGCCCACGGCGCAACATTCTCTATGGCTGCGCGTTTAAGCTCTCCCGCCTCGTTCCGCGCTTCCAGATAGCCCATCTCTCCCGCGCGGCCCGCCGCGATCCATTCGGGAAAATGGCCTAATTCTCGTGGATCCCCCCAGTCGCCCGAAACCGGTGCGACTCCGCAAAGTTCAAAACCCGCCTCGCGTGCGAAGCCCTTTATTCTCTCCGTAGTCGTCTGGATCTGCGGCATCTGCTTTATTATCCCTTACCACCTGGCTCTGCTTCTTTCGCTTTATCCCGGCAAGCCCCAACTCGCCCATTTGAATCTAAGCAATCCAGCAGCTCTGTTTTTCCTGGCCGGACTGAGCCGCAAAACTACCGTGGGGTGGCCTATGTTCTGTTGGAGTTGCGGACACGAAAATCGTGACGATCAAAAATTCTGTGGCGAATGCGGACGCAGTCTCTTTAAGCCCGAAAAGGTCGTCCGCGAATTTACGCCACGCAAGTCTGCAAAAGACACGGCACACGAAATAGAAACCGCTCCCACCGAGACTGCGATAAATCCCCCGATCGTTGCCCAGCCTCCGCAGCCGCCCGCCGGAACCATGCTCACCACGCCGGTCGCGCCATCTAATCCTTTGATCGAAGAGCCGCGCGTGGTGCATGAAGATCCCATCGCGGAAGCCAAAGCCGCTCCGCCTCCGCCAACGCGCATCCATGACCGCGTCCCTAATCGCATCACCGGCCCATCATTCCTCGGCTTGAGTGACGCTCCCGACACTTCCAGCGAAGAAGACAGCAGCTATCTTTTATATGACGAGCCGGAATCGCGCTCCCATGCAGGCGCATATGTTTTTATCGCGCTGCTCATTGTTGTCAGCCTGCTTCTCATACGCAACTGGCAAGACGTTCGCGCCATGGCCGTGAACTACTCCCAAAAACTCGGCGCATCTGATTCGCCGAAGCCCGCCCCTGGCCCCCAACGCGTCACCGCCAGCAACGATGCTTCCCAAATGACTCCCGACGCCGCGCCCGAATCCGGTAAAAGCACGGAACCGAAATCTACTGACCAGAAACCGGCTGACCAGTCCAACCCCGCCACCGCGAAGTCTCAGCCTCAGCAAACCGCGAAACTGGACAAACCGCAGGCAGATGAATCTGCCGCAGACAGATCTGAAGCAAAGCCAGCCGAAAAACCATCCAACGATTCCGCTGACACTGAACCGCCAGCCGCAAAAGCTCCCGCAACAAAAGCCGCGCCCGCTCCTGACAACTCTCAACTTGAAGAAGCGCAAAAATACCTGCAAGGACGCGGCGTACCTCAAGACTGCAATCGCGGGCTCGACCTTCTGCGCTCCGCGGCCAAACAGCCCAACGCCAAAGCCCGAATCCAGATGGCCGCCCTCTATGAAAGCGGACACTGCGTGACCGCCGATCCCGTCTTGGCCTATAGCTGGTTCAACCGCGCTCAAGAAGTTGAGCCCCACAACAAACTGGTGGAACGCAATCTGAACTCATTGTGGTCAAAGATGACAGACGAAGAACGGCGCGAAGTCACGCGCTAGGGTGTCTAAGCGGAGTGTGTCATCTGCCGGGCCAGCGTGATTGGCCCGTTCTGCGCGAAAGCGGCCACGCAAGAAAAAACGCCTGCGATGATCAGGCGCTTGAATATTGATGTCATAAGAATGATGGACGCGCCATCGGCACTACGGTAAGCGGAGGTAAATCCGGCCGCGCGCTTTGATTTTGCTAGCCACTAGCCACTAACCACTAGCCACTGGGTCCTCATATCCCCAGCTTCTTCACTTCTTCGTTGTAGTACTTCCTGTACAGGATGTCCCACTCTTGCGTGCCTTCGGGGATGATGCGCTTCTGGCTCTCGATCTTCTGCCGCGCGCTGGCGTCCAGTTTCGCCTCGGCCATGAACAACTCTTCCAATATCTTGCGGCATTCCTGACGGATCGTGTTGCGGTCCTCAATGAACTCCACCGCATCCACTTCCGCCAGCGCGTCCGCCACGGTGTGCGCCAACTTGTTCACTTTGTCGCGCGTAAGTCTCACAGCACCGCCTTATATTTCTTCACCAGTTCGTTTTTCACCTTCTTGAACATCTCCTGGTAGCTGGCGCCGCTCAGTCGCATCTCGTCCTGATATTGCTCCAGGATGGTGCGCACGTCTTCGTTGATCCGGTCTTCAAGGCTCAGCTCATCGATGAGCGCCGCCGTGACGTGCTCTACCGTGCCCGGCTCATCTTTGGTCTCGATGAACTCCCCGGCAATAAGTTTTTTGGTGGTCTGCCGGGCCAGATACCCGACATATTCTTTTGAGAAGAGCATGCTTGTCTGAGAACGTGTACCGAACAAAAAATTTTATCACACGTCGAATATTCACCCACTCGCCGTCATTATATTCGCGCCAGTTTCAGGCAAATTCAGATTCAACTTGTCCTTTGGATCCCATTCACGACCGCTCGTGATTAACGGAACCGGCTCCTATCTCTTCTGCACCCCTCGTAGTGCACGTTACCTTTGTCACCAGAGACCTAATATTTGCCTAGACAATCATTGCTTAGACAACTAATATGTATATCTGATTGCGACGCAAACCTTCCATCGAAGAGTTGCAGAAGACATTTGTAGGGCGATTGCTCGTACCCAAACTGCACAACACGCTACAGGAAGCATATGACCGCGAGCTTGTAGCGTTCGATCTGACAAAAAGCCAGGCGACGCTGCTGGCCAGCGTTGACCTGGGTGAAGCCAGCACTCAAGCGGAGTTGGCCAAGATATATCGCCTCGAAGCATCTTCGATCAATCGCATGGTCGATAGGCTGGTGAAGAAACGCTTTCTCCTGCGCAAACGCAGCAAAGCGGATCGCCGGCAGATCTTTCTGGAGATCACGTCC
Source organism: Terriglobales bacterium (assembly GCA_025935035.1). GTDB lineage: Bacteria > Acidobacteriota > Terriglobia > Terriglobales > Acidobacteriaceae > JAICLA01. The sequence goes on along the minus strand of JAICWB010000215.1, from coordinate 1,165 downwards.
GAGGGCAAGGAATGTCTTTGGAATGCCGTGCCGGTAGCCGCCGCGATCGCCAAACGCGCTTGGAAGGGCGTGACGGAGGAAGAGAGAGCTGCGCTTGAAAGCATCGTTGGCAAGGTTGTAGCAAATTTAGACGCAACTTCAGGGCCCCGCAAGAATCATATCGAGAAGGAAAAGGAGTTCAGTTAGTTGTATAACGAATCTGTAGATGCATCCGCTGCGGCCTGCGATCAAGTTCGCGATCGGGCGGCTTCCACCCTCAAGCTGGTGAACCAATACAGCCATGAGATCAACAATCAACTCACCATCATCATCGGGCGCTCTGAGCAATCCATGTTGGCCGCAAAGCAGGACCACCTGCTGCACTCATACCTGGACGAGATCTGCCACTCAGCACAGCACATCGCTGAACTAACGCGAAAACTGCTGGCCTTGAAATAGCTCGAATTTAACCATCGCAGTCTCCGGCGGCATCTGTAGGATCTTCCGACCCAATCCCTTTACCCGGAGACTGTGACGAGTTCAGGCTCTAGACAAAGTTCCACAATCGACACCCGTTGATGAGCCTGCTATATCTCCAGTTCTTGCGTCACGAGGAAATAAAAGTCAGGGCTTTAGCCCTTGAGGTATTTCTTACGTCTTTTCTCCGGAAACCTCTCGATCGCATATCGCAACATCGTCCTCGGCATCCGCGACTTGTGAGTGTCAAGAAACTTCTCCAGTGCCCGCACGTCGCGTTTCCCTACCTCGCGCAACATCCATCCCGAAGCTTTATGGATGAGGTCATGCTCATCGCCCAACAACATCTCCGCGATTTCCAGCGTCAGTGCATGTTCATTCATGCGAATGAAATACTGTGTCGCCACGATCGCCACTCGACGCTCCCAAAGATTCTTTGAGCGCGCCAACTTACGCAACAGCGCCGCCCCACCGCGCCGATCAAAGTTGAAAAAATAATCTCCCACGATCTGCGGAGCGCTAGTATCCACCAGGTCCCAATTGTTGACATACTGCAGATTGTCCAGGTAGAAGTTCGCGATCTTCTTCTTCCCCGCCGCATCCGCCCTGCCATATAACGCCGTTAAGATCACCAGGCCCACGAACCGCATCTCGTGCTCTGGGGCCGCCAATAGCTTCTTCACATCCTCTAGCGAAAGTCCCTCATACT
>JAICWB010000349.1 GCA_025935035.1 Terriglobales bacterium | reverse complement strand
ACGCCAGAGATGCCGTCTGCGATCTGGCTCTCGGCGCCCGCCGCATCCTGGTTCGTGAGCACTATCACGGCTGCGCGATCGTCTGGGAAGACGATGTTGGCGGAGGTGAAGCCGGAAACTTCGCCGGTGTGGGAGATGGCGCGATGACGGTGATTGGTGCCAACGTCCACGCCTAATCCGTACCCGGTATCGCGGCCGTCTTTGAGCAACGTGTCAGTCTGTTGTTGGTGGTATGACGCAGGCTTAAGCAATTTCTGTTCGATCATGCCGATGTCCCATTTGGCTAGATCGCCTGTAGGCATGGCGAGTTCACCTGCAGCGAAGAGCCAGCCTTTGCCTTCTTTCGGCGCGGGATGAAGCGGGCCGAGCGCATAGCGCATGTAACCCGTGGCGTCAGTCTGCGTGAGATTGTCCTGGTCGATGTTGATCACGCTTTTCATCTGCAGCGGCGTGAAAATATTTTTCGAGAGGAAGTCGAGGAACTTCATGCCGCTGGCTTTCTCCACGATGAGGCCGGCGATGACGAAGTTGGTGTTGCTGTACTGCCACTTTGTGCCAGGATCGAAATCGAGCGGGATCTTGGCCCACTTGTCCAGGATCTGCTGTGCGGTCGTGGGCTTGAGCATTTCCGGCATCACGTAATCCTGCGGCCAGTAGTCCTGGTAGCCGGAGGTGTGGGAGAGCAGTTCGCGGATGGTGACTTCATTGGCGCGGGTGAGGTCGGGAACCCACTTGCCGACCTTGTCGTCGAGCGAGAGCTTGCCTTGTTCGGCAAGCATCAAGACTGCAGTCGCGCAGAATTGCTTGCTGATAGAGCCGATGCTGTAGCGCATGTCAGGCGAGGCGGGCGTGTGCTTCTCAAGATTGGCTTCGCCATAGGCGTGTTGATACACGATCTTGTTATCTACCACGACGGCGATGGAAGCACTGGGCACGCCGGTGGCAGCGAGAGATTTGGTGGCGACATCGTCGATCCGCTTGGCGGAGTCGGCAGACCAGGTTGCGCCTTGCGGGGATTGCGCGAAACAAGTCAAAAGCAAAACCCACCACAAAGGCACAAAGACACAAAGTTTTTGTATGCGTGTGTTCAACGGGGCACCTCGAAGAAAAGTAGACGGCGGGAGTTTAGCAGATGTCAGCGGCGGCTGACTTAGCGGCGTTGCTTCAACATACCGAGGATGTCTTGAAGGCCGGCGCGGACTTGCTTTAGTTCAGAGTTGCGCGAGCGCGGCGCGACGAAGAGCGCTGCCTGAGCCTTCGCAGGTTTGGCTTCCAGTTTCAGGTGTTGGCGAGCGCCGGCGATGGTGAATCCTTCTTCGTAGAGCAGCTTCTTGATGCGTACGAGGTGCTCGACGTCCCGCTGGCGGTAGAGACGCTGTCCTTTACTGGATTTTTTGGGGCTGAGCTGCGGGAACTCTGTCTCCCAGAAGCGCAGGACGTAAGCGGGGAGATCGCAGAGGCGGGCGACTTCGCCGATGCGGAAGTAGAGCTTGTCTGGAATGACGATGTCATCAGCGCTAACGCCGTTGGTCTTTTTCTTCGTGCTGGGTTTGGCTGGCATGTTTTGAGTGTCCATTGTGGACGGGGCGCTGGAACGAGTCCCGCGATAGTAAGTCCGCGTGGAATGAGGCGTCAATAGCGCAAGAGTTCATGTGGTGGTGGAAACTGTGGAATACGTGGGTGCTAGCGCACGGCAGCGTTGCCGCGGTAAAAGCAATTTTTTCCCTAAAACGACTAAAGGTCTTCGCCGTAGCGAAGACCTTCGGAACTGAGGGCTCCCTTGAAGAGGCCTCAAACGGAACTACTTCTTTTTCTTGGCGGCCTTCTTTGCCTTTTTCTTCGTTGCCATTTGTGTGCATCCTCCGTTTAGATTT
>JAICWB010000076.1 GCA_025935035.1 Terriglobales bacterium | reverse complement strand
GCGAGGGTGACGTCGGCGGCGGTCTCGTTGTGCTGCGAGAGCATGCGCTCGTAGTTCATTTTGTAGATGTGATCGCCGGAGAGGATGAGCACATGCTTAGGCTCTTCACTGCCGATGGAGTAGATGTTCTGGTAAACGGCGTCGGCGGTGCCCATGTACCAGTTCTCGCTGACGCGCTTCATGGGCGGCAGGATCTCAATGAACTCGCCGAGATCGTTGCTGACAATGTTGGACCATCCTTCACGGATGTGGCGGTTGAGGCTGAGGGCTTTGTACTGGGTGAGGATGTAGACCTTGCGCAGGTCAGAGTTCAGACAGTTGGAGAGCGTAACGTCAATGATGCGATAGATGCCGCCGAAGGTGACCGCAGGTTTGGCGCGGTCGCGCGTGAGGGGATAGAGCCGCTCACCGGCTCCGCCAGCTAACAGGACTCCGAGGGTGTCTTTCATTCGAGTGGGCTCTTACAGAAGCTTTGGAGATGCGGAGTTCGTAAAAAGACAGCTAGAACAGAAAGGTTAACACAATAATCTAAGGCTCCGTCGGCAAGTCACCCCCAACAGCAAAGCTGTTGGGGACCCCGACAGCGACTGCGCCTCGCGCTTTGCCCGCGCTTATTCGGCGCGGGCTCCGCGTTCACCTGCTGAGATGCCGGTTTTGGCGGGTGTGACACATTGTAAAAGTGCGCCATGAAAGAAAACGTTGGGCGCAAAGCCGTGTTAACTTAGCGAGATTCCCTCCCAATCGGTCAAAACCCCGACCGATTGGATGGGGCAAAGTCTGATTTGATTTTTGGCAATAAGGCGGCAGCTATGCGTTTAAAGATGATGGCGGGCGTGATGGCGGCGATCGTAGCCATGGGACAAGGCCAAGCACAGAACTCTTCGCAGACGACGGTGCCGATACCTGCGGCGGTGACGCAACAGCCGACTGCGCAAGTGTCCGGTGGGCAGGCGAAGCAGCAGGCGTCTGAGCAACAGAAAGCGTTTGACGCGCCGACTATCAAGGCGCGCACGCAAGTTGTGCTGCTGGATGTGGTGGCGACCGACCGGGCGGGGCATCCGGTGACGGACTTGAAGCGCGAAGACTTCACCGTGTTAGAGCAAGGCAAGCCGCAGCAGATAGCTTCATTCAATATGGTGGATATCGCGAAGCACACGCCTTTGCCGGCGGGCCAGGCTGTTGCGACTAAGCTCCCGCCGGGCGTCTATGGAAACTACAAGAACATGGTAGCTGAAGAGAACCAGCTCACCGTGTTATTGCTGGACGCGTTGAACACGCCATGGGCACACCAGGCATACGCGCGCTATGAGATGTTGAAGTATCTGGAGAAGAACCGTCCGACGGGACATACGGCGGTTTATGCGCTGAACACAACGCTGTTGCGGTTGCAGGATTTCACGGATGATCCGGAGGTGCTGAAGCAGGCGATCAAGAAGCACAAGGGCGGGCAATCGCCGCTGTTGGATGATCCGGTGGGCAGCACGCCTGAGGCGGACAACATATCTGATGCGGCTGCCGCGGCAGTGCAATCGTTTGAAGAGAATCAGGCGTCGTTCCAGATGGACATGCGCGTGCGCATGACTGTGGACGCGTTCAAAGCGATCGGTCGGCAACTGGCGGGATATGCAGGGCGCAAGAAACTGATATGGGTGAGTGGGAGTTTTCCGCTGGACATGTCGCCGGGCGATGCCGCGGGATTCAGTTCGCAGCGCAACTATGCGGACGACATCACGGCGATGACGACGCTGTTGCGCGAGAGCCAAGTGTCTGTGTACACCATCGACGCGGGAGGGCTGACGACGCAGGCGTTCTTTCAGGCTTCTGAGCCGGGGCGCGGGCGGAATGGAAGAGGGATGACTGGCCCGCAGATGCAACAACGAATCTCAAGAGATTCGCAGGCAGAGATCGCAGCGCACCAGGCAGCGCAGAAGATCGCCGACGATACCGGCGGGCTGGCTTTTTACAACCGCAATGACCTTGATAAGGCGGTGATGAAAAGCGTGGCCGACGGCGCGGAATACTACGCGCTGTCTTATGCACCGATAGATAAGAATTGGGACGGACGCTTCCGCAAGATAGAAGTGAAGGTCAACAGGCCGGGCGTGGAGCTGAGATATCGCAAGGGTTATATCGCACTGGATCCAGAGCAAACGAAAGAAGAGACGCAGGCGCAGATCTATCAGGATATTAATCCGGCGCTGATGACGGTGCTGAACTCAAGCGGGGTGTCGTTCTTTGGCAGCGCGTTTCCGCTGCCTGCGCCGGCGGCGTCGGGCACAGCGCCCTCGGCTTCAGCGGTGAAGCTGGCGGACATCCGCTTTCTGGTGGAACCGCGGGACATTTTGTTCGAACCTGAAGGCGAGAAAAAACATTGCAGCGTGGAGTTTGTGGCGGCCGCGTTCGAAGGCGACAAATTGTTGAAGAGCGCGGACAAGAAGCTGAATTGCAACCTGGAACCGAAGACTTATGCGCAGATCGTGCAGAACGGGATGCTGTTCCGCATGCCGCTGGAAGTGACGGACGGCAAGATCAGGGTCCGGTTGCTGGTGAGAGATAACTTGAGTGGAAAGATGGGGACGCTGGATGTGCCGTATCCGCCGGTGGTACCCGAAGCTAAACCGGCGGCGGCTAATGCGCCATCGGGCGGCAAGCCCTAGGCGGCTTTGTCTTTCGAGTGGTCGTCGACCGCGATGCGCAGTGACTTCAAAAAGCGGCGGTCGCTGGGAGTGACTTTGAGATCGGGGGCGACTAGCTGCGGACCTGCGGCTTCGTCATCTGAATCGGCAGCGGCTTGCTCGTTGCCGGTCTGGCTGTAGCCGACGGTGGCTTCGAGGACGAGAAAAACGTCATAGCCCTCAGACTTTATACGGCTGATGACTTCTGCGATCTGGTCAGAGTTCGCCAGAGTTTCGTTGATGGCGTCCCCGAGTTCCTTCATTCTTTGCTTCATTTTGTACTTAAATCCTAGGGCCCAAGTGCCTCTTTTACTGTTGCTGGTAAATAAGATGCACGGCGGCGGGCGGCGGTTTCGCAGCGGGGAGATATTTGTGCTGCGGCTGCTAGAATCGGGGCTATGGGACGGGAGCAACAGACCGATGTGACCGCGCAACTGGCGCGCGCCGCGGGGCGGTTTAGCAGCGACAAAGCGCTGCGGAAACGGGTGTTGCGGGCTGGCGTGTCGGGTGCAGCGGCGACGCTGAAGTCCGTGGGCCGGGTGCTGCGGCGGCTGTGGCATGAGACGACGGGTTTCCTATTTATTTGCCTGGCGGTGATCGGCGGGGCGGAGGTTTTGCGCAAGTGGGAAACACATGAGACGCAGAAGCTGGCGGTTGCGGCGGCGTTCTCGGTGATGTTTTTGTATTTCGGGGTGAGTAGTTTCTGGAGAGCGAAGAGCGTTCACCGCAAAGGACGCTAAGGGACACGAAGGAAAAGGCAAAACCCAACACGAAGGCTCAAAGGGACGAAATTCACTAAAAAAGAAAGCGAAAACCAAAAGCCAGATTCCAACGCAGAGGCGCAGAGACGCAAAGAGAGATGGGTACAAATCAAAATCCGAATCAGAATGCGAAGGATCTGGCGCGCGCTTGGGCGAAAGCGGGGGTTAAGCCTGTCTATGAGCGTGACGATCTGCCGGCGCGGGTGGATGCGGAGTTTCCGGGGGAATTCCCGTTCACGCGTGGAATCCAGCCGACGATGTATCGCGGGCGGCTGTGGACGATGCGGCAGTATGCGGGCATGGGAGATGCCGCCGAGTCGAATCGCCGGTACAAGTATTTGCTGGCGAATGGCACGAAGGGACTGAGCGTAGCGTTCGACCTGCCGACGCAGATCGGGATGGATTCTGACCATCCGATGGCGCTGGGCGAGGTGGGAAAAGTTGGGGTGGCGATTGATTCCATCGAGGACATGCAACGCCTGTTCCATGGGATCGAGCTGGAGAAGATCTCTACCTCGATGACGATCAACGCTACCGCGTCGATATTGTTGGCGTTGTACATCGCAGTGGCGAAGCGGAATGGCGCGGATGTGCGTAAACTGAACGGGACTGTGCAGAATGACATCCTGAAGGAATACATCGCGCGCGGGACTTATATTTTTCCGCCGCGGCAGGCGATGCGCGTGATCACGGACATGTTTGCTTACGCGAACGACCATGTGCCGGAGTGGAACACGATATCCATCTCTGGGTATCACATGCGCGAGGCGGGATGCACTGCTGTGCAGGAGGTGGCGTTCACGCTGGGCAATGGCATGGCGTATGTGCAGGCGGCGATCGATGCCAAGCTCGATGTGGACAAGTTCGCGCCGCGGCTGAGTTTCTTCTTCAATGCGCACAATGATTTTCTGGAAGAGATAGCGAAGTTCCGCGCGGCCCGGCGGATGTGGGCGAGCATCATGCGTGAACATTTCAAGGCGAAAAGTCCGCGGTCGTGGATGCTGCGGTTCCATACGCAGACAGCGGGCTCGACACTGACGGCGCAACAGCCGGAGGTGAACATTGTGCGTACCGCCGTGCAGGCAATGGCGGCGGTGATGGGCGGAACGCAATCACTACATACGAACAGCTACGACGAGGCTCTGGGACTGCCTACCGAAGATGCAGCGCGAGTGGCTTTACGCACGCAGCAGATCATTGGATATGAGAGTGGAGTGCCGCAGACGGTGGACCCCTGCGCGGGGTCATATTTTATTGAGGCGCGGACGGCGGAGATCGAGAAATCTGCCGGCGAATATTTGTGCAAGATCGCGGGCATGGGCGGAATGCTGAAGGCAATCGAGCGCGGGTTTGTGCAGCAGGAGATACAGAACGCCGCGTATGACTACCAGCAGGCGGTGGATTCGAAGCAGCAGATCGTGGTGGGCGTGAACGAGTTTCAGCTCGAGGAAGAGAAGCCGTTTGATGTGCAGCGGATCGATCCGGTGCTGGAGCGCAACCAGGTGGAGCGCGTGCGGGCGCTGCGGGCGAAGCGGGACAAGGGCGCATGGGAGAAGTCGATCGCGAAGACCGGGGAGGCGGCGAAGTCGGGTGAGAACCTGATGCCGCACATTATTCATGCGGTGGAGAGTTACGCGACGGTGGGTGAGATCGCGGATGCGATGAGGCGGGTGTTCGGGGAGTATCGGGAGACGGTGGTGTTGTAGTTTTACCGCAAAGGACGCAAAGGTACGCGAAGGGAAACCAAAGGATTACCACGGGAAAAGCGAAAAGGCAGATAAAAAGCGATAAGGCGGAAGTGATCATTGAGGCTCATGCGGATGAATTGCAGAGTCATAGGGTCCTTCGCCACGCTCAGGATGACAAAACTGAATGACAAAATTGAGCTACAGCGTTAGAGTGATGCGAAATGGCTGACGCATTCATTTGTTTCCAGTGTGACAAAGAAGAGGCACGTTGCCTGTGCGATAAGTATTGCAACCTATGCCATGGCGCGCACAATGTGCGGTTGTGCCAGGACGGACAGTATTATTGCCTTGATTGCCGCGAGGCGTGTGATTTCCACGCGCAGGTGTGAGGGCAGCAGTTAGCAGTTAGCATCGAGTGATGGATGGGTGTGGCGACGTTATGGTGTCGCCCCTACGGGGCTCTGAACTTCTTAGTATTTGTTGCTATAAACGCGGCGCTCCTCTGGAGCGCAGAGGCAACATCAAAACCGTTTCAAAAGTGTTTACGAGGTGGAACGACCTGTCCGTTCTCCCACCCTTGCCAAAAGACGGCAAGGATGGGGCACACTTCTGTCGTGTTATACAGCAAAGGTCGATACCGCTTTGTGCGAACCAGATCATTGTCGCTTCTCTTGCCGCTCCATTGACCCCTGCAAAATGCGCGTGATAACTTTGAGAGTTCCACTGTCCTGACGGGACTTGCCCTTGTCATCTTCCAACTGAAATAAGCGCGAGCGCCCGGAAGCAAGCCAGAACTTTGCACCTTATATATAAGGAAGCCTGAATTGTCCTCTGAAACACAAGCTGGAACCCCGAGTGTGCTGCGCAAGACTGCGCTGAATGCCATGCATCGCAAGCTGGGCGCGAAGATGGTGGACTTTGGTGGGTGGGACATGCCGGTGGAGTACAGCGGGCTGATCGCGGAGCACATGGCGGTGCGCACGGGCGTGGGCGTGTTCGACGTGAGCCACATGGGCGACATCTTGATCATTGGCAAGCAGGCGCTGGATGCGGTGCAGCACATAAGCATGAATGACGCGTCGAAGCTGCAGATCGGGCAGGCGCATTATTCGGCGTTGCTGTATCCGAATGGGACGTTTGTTGACGATGTGATCGTGCACAAGCTGGGCGACAACGATTACATGCTCGTGATCAACGCGGGCACGCGGGAAAAAGATTGGGGATGGGTGCGCACGAATGTGCAGAAGTTCAATTGCCATCCGAAAGAAGTGAGCGACTACTACACGCAGTTGGCGATCCAAGGGCCGAAGGCTGTGGACGTGATGCGCAAGCTCACTGCTGTTGACCTGGATTCGATCAAGAATTACTGGTTCCGCTTTGGGACCGTCTGCAAGATACCCAACACCATGGTGGCGCGCACGGGATACACCGGCGAAGACGGATTTGAGATTTACATCCCTGCCGATGTGCCGACGAGCGAACGTGTGTGGAATGAAGTGATGGAAGCGGGCAAAGAGTTTGGCATCGTCCCCTGCGGATTGGGCGCGCGCAACACGTTGCGATTGGAATCTAAGATGGCGCTGTATGGGCATGAGATCTCCGACACTATTAATGTGTGGGAGGCTGATCTGGGCCGTTACGCGAAGATGGAGAAGGGCGATTTCGTGGGACGGTCGGCGCTGGAGCAGGCGAAGGCTGACGGACTCAAGCGGATTCTCGTGGGCTTGGAGATGATCGAGCGCGGGATCGCGCGCGATGGCTACAAGATCGTGGATGAGAATGGACATCAGGTCGGCGAAGTGACCAGCGGGAGTCCGGCGCCATTCTTGAAGAAGAACATTGCGCTGGCTTATGTGCCGCCCGCGATGTCTGCGGTGGATACGGTGGTGAATGTTGAGATACGCGGGCAGAAGGTGAAGGCGAAGGTGGTGAGTACGCCGTTTTACCGGAAACCGAAGAAGCAAGTAGTCAGTAGTCAGTAGTCAGTTGTCAGTTGTGGCGCGCCTTTGGCGCGCCGAGTCAAAGTCAAGGGCGTTGTCCTTCGACTCCGGGCTAACGCCCTCCGCTCAGGATGACAGAGTAGGAGTGGATGCAGGAGTTGCAGTTACATCAAAGAGCGAGAGTGACGCATGGCGTTTCCGGCGGATTTTAAGTACACGAAAGAACATGAGTGGGTAAAGATCGACGGTGATTCGGCGACGATCGGGATCACGGACCATGCGCAGGAGTCGCTGGGCGACATTGTGTTCGTGGAGTTGCCGAAGATAGGCGCGGAGGTGAGCGCGCATAAATCGTTTGGCACGGTGGAATCGGTGAAGGCGGTGAGCGACGTGTACGCGCCGATTTCGGGAACGGTGACCGCGGTGAATGATGAGCTGACGAACGCGCCGGAGAAGATCAATAGCGATGCGCACGGCTCATGGATGATCAAGATCAAGGTGAAAGATGCGGGCGAGGCGAGTTCGCTGATGAGTGCGGCGGATTATGAGAAGTATGTGGCGGAAGAGAAATAGTGGCTAGTGGCCAGTGACTAGTGGCTAGCGAAGCAGGGCTGGCGCCCTGCTTTTGTTTTGCCGTTGTAATAGTTTTTTGAGAGACGATTCATAAGGGTAGAAAAAGATAATGCGTTATTTACCTAAATCGCCGGCGGACCGCGCGGAGATGTTGCGCGAGATCGGCGCGGCGAACATTGACGAACTTTTCTCGCATATCCCGGCGGAGTACCGCTTCAAGCGCGACTTGAAAGTGCCCGGGCAATTCAGCGAGAGCGAGATCATTGATTACTTCAAAGAGCGCAGCAGCGAGATGGCGGCGGGCTACGGCATCATGCTGGGCGCGGGCGCGTATTACCACTACCGGCCGGTGATCATTGATTCACTGATATCGCGGGGAGAGTTCTTTACCGCATACACGCCTTATCAGGCGGAGATATCGCAAGGCACGCTGCAGGCAATCTTTGAATTTCAGACGATGATCTGCGAACTCACGGGCATGGAAGTGGCGAATGCTTCGCTCTACGACCTTTCGACGGGAGTGGCGGAAGGCGTGATGATGGCGCATCGCGTGACCGGGCGAAGCGAGACGGTGATCGCGAAGAGTGTGCATCCGGAGCATCGCGAAGTGTTAGGCACTTACGCGCAATACATGGAGATGCCGATCCATGAAGTTGGTTTCGGGGAGAATGGGCGCGTGGATCTGGCAAAGCTGGATGCTGCGATCACGGACAAAACTGCTTGCGTGGTGATCCAGTCGCCGAATTTCTTTGGCACGATCGAGGATGTTGCGGCCATCGCGGAGATCGCGCACAAGAAGGGCGCGTTGCTGGTCGTTTCCATAGCGGAGGCGTTGTCGCTGGGGATCGTAAAGCCGCCGGCGGAAGCTGACATTGTGACGATGGAAGCGCAAAGTTTTGGGGTGCCGCTGGGTTTTGGTGGTCCTTATGTTGGCGTAATCGCTACGGGCGAGAAGTTTGTGCGGCAGATGCCGGGGCGACTAGTGGGGCAGACGGTGGACAAACAAGGCAAGCGCGGGTTCGTGCTGACGCTTTCCACGCGCGAGCAGCACATCCGGCGCGAGAAGGCGACGTCGAATATCTGTACCAATCAGGGGTTGATCGCGCTGGTTGCCACTATATATATGACCATATACGGGCGCGAGGGGTTGAAAGACCTGGCTAAGCAGAACCTGGCGAAGGCGGATTACGCAGCGAAGGAGTTCGCGAAGAACGCGAAAGTTTTGTTTGGCGGCGCTCCGCGGTTCAATGAGTTCGTGGTTCAGACCTCCGGCGATGCGAAAGCGATCAGCGACAAATTGCTGGACCAGAAGATCGTGGGTGGATTGCCGCTGAAGAAGTTTTATCCGGAGTTGGGGAATGCGGCGGTGTGGTGCGCCACTGAGCTTGTGACGAAAGCGCAGATCGATTTGGCGGCGAAGGCGGTGCGGGCATGAGCGAAAAGAAAAACTTCAACGCCAACATCAAGAAAGTTTCCAAACACATCAGCCAGAATGAAGGGCTGATCTTTGAGCGGTCGTCAAAGGGAAAGGCGGGGTATCGGCTGGCGCCGCTGGATGTGCCGGAAGTAGATGCGGCGAAGTTGCTGGGTGGGTCATTGCGCGAAGACCTAGGCAACATGCCGGAGGTGAGCGAGTTCGAGATCATTCGCCACTTCACGCGGCTCTCGACGTGGAATTACGCGATCGATCTGGGGATGTATCCGCTGGGCAGTTGCACGATGAAGTACAACGCGCGCGTGAATGAAGTGGTGGTGCGCATGGATGGGTTGGCGAATGCGCATCCTTATTTGCCGGAAAAGGTTGCGCAAGGCGCGTTGCGCGTGATGAAGGACCTGAGTGATGGATTGCTCGATATTACGGGCATGGATGCGATCACGCTGCAGCCGGCGGCGGGTGCGCATGGCGAGATGACCGGCATGATGCTGGTACGCGCGTACTTTGACGACAAAAAAGAGAACCGGCGCAAGGTGCTAATACCAGATTCGGCGCATGGCACGAATCCGGCGACGGCGGCGATGTGCGGGTATGAGGTCGAGAATTTGAAGTCGAACGCGAAAGGCATGGTTGACATTGCCGCGCTCGACGCGCAGATGAATGACAACGTGGCCGCGCTGATGTTGACGAACCCCAATACGCTGGGCGTGTTCGAAGAAGAGATTCACAAGATCGCTGACTTGATGCATGCCAAGGGCGGCATGCTCTACATGGACGGCGCCAACATGAATGCCCTGGTGGGCAAGGCGCGGCCGGGAGATTTCGGCGTGGATGTGATGCACCTGAACCTGCACAAGACTTTTTCAACGCCGCATGGTGGCGGTGGTCCGGGAAGCGGGCCGGTGGCTATCAAGAAGCATCTTGAGCCATTCCTGCCGTCGCCAGTGATCGTGAAGAAGGGTGACGCGCTGGCGTTTGATTACGAGCGGCCGAAGTCCATAGGACGGGTGAAGGCTTACTACGGGAATTTTGGGATGCATGTGCGCGCGCTGGCTTACATCATGGCGAATGGTCCGGATGGATTGCGGCAGACCACGGAAGACGCGGTGATGAACGCGAATTACATCCGCAAGAAGCTGGAGGATGTTTACGAATTGCCGTTCAAATCGCCGTCGATGCATGAGGTCATCTTGAGCCATAGGTTGCAAGCGGTGAATGGCGTGAAGACCGGCGATATTGCGAAGCGGCTGATCGATTATGGGTTCCACCCTTATACGACGGCGTTTCCGCTGACCGTTGCGGACCACGGAGCGATCATGATCGAGCCGACGGAGAGCGAGCCTAAGGAAGAACTCGACTTGTTCATTGACGCGATGCGGAACATTGCGCGTGAGGCGCAAGAAGATCCGGACATCATTCTGAATGCACCGCACAATGCGCGGGTGGAGCGCATGGATGAGGTGACGGCGAACCGGAAGCCGGTGCTGCGGTGGAAACCTAACCCTTAGAACCCAACGCAAAGACGCAAAGACGCAAAGAAGAACTGGAGATTTGATTGTGGCATCCCCCGCGTTACAAGAACTGCCCGATGAACTCAATGAGTTGAGCAGACTCGTGTTGGATTGCGCTTTTAAGGTGCATAAAGTTCTTGGCCCGGGTCTTCTGGAAGGCTCGTACCGGCTCTGTTTGGCGCATGAATTGAGACGTCGAGGCCTGAAGGTCGAAGCGGAAGTTCCACTGCCAATCAACTACGAAGGGATTTTGCTGGAGACGGGATATCGTCTCGACTTGCTCGTCAATGGTGTTCTGGTCATTGAATTAAAAGCTATAGATGCAATCCTACCGGTGCATAGAGCGCAGTTGCTTTCATACCTAAAGCACAGCAACAAACGCCTCGGCCTGCTAATCAACTTCAATTGCGTCTTGCTGAAGAATGGAATCAGGCGAGTCATCAGCTCAAAATAATTCTTTGCGTCTCTGCGTCTTTGCGATGGGTTTTGAATATGTCAGTCTTTGATGAAAAGCGCGACGAACTCCAGCAGCACGAGATGATGATGGGAGTGGCGCGTGGACGTCTGGCGGTAACGCTGGATTTGCTGACGGATGCGCTGGTGCTGGTGGGACAGCACGGAGTCTATTGCCGAAGTAACCGCAATCCTAGCCAGCCATCGAATGACATGCAGATCGTTTTGAAGGCGATCAATGATTCAAAAGAGCTGATCGGCTCCGCGATGGAAGAGTTGCGTCAGCAGCGCGAGAAGATGCGCTAGTCTTTCGTGATCTCCAGCTTGCGAAAAAGCTTACCTTGATACGTCAGCGTGCCGTGCATGGCGCGACCTTGCTGGTGGAATTCCCAGATGCGGCCGGACTCGTCTGAACGCAGCGAGGCATGTGCTTTGTCGTACTTCACGATGATGGTACCCATGTTCTCAGGCTTGCCGTTGATGATCTTGTCGGCGACGATGGTGACCGTGCCGCTGGAGTCGGGCGCGGAAAAGTGAAGCAGAACGTTCTCGTCGTGGCACGCTGTGTTCTCCTGCTGACAGAGCGACGTTCCGTGCCAATCGCCGGCGAGTTGAATGTCAGAGGCAGCGGCTGTGGCGATGAGGGCGAAGAAGAATGCGATCTTGCTGGAAATCTGCATGAAAGTCAGACGCATTCTGGCGCCAATGGTAACAGTAAAAGTAAGACGCCCGTGAATCTGAATGCGATACACTTCCCCGTACGAAGCCAGTTCCCGACTGCGCTTGCCCGCCCCAAGAAGGAGTTAACAGTGGCCCAGAAACTTACTGTTGAACAGGTGAAAGGTGAGATCCTGCGGTTCTGGAACGTGTTCATGGACAAGGATGCGCAGGGATTGATGAACTTTTATGCTCCCGATTCGAGCGTGTTCTCGTCAGTCAGCGCGCGTTTGGAGCCAGGACGGCTGGCGGCGGCACGGCGGGAGCGGGAATATTTTCATGGGAAGTCGTCATTGAGGAGCAGCGCTTCGAACATTGAGGTGATCCTGCTTGGTGACAATGCGGCCTGCGCCAGTTACCTGTTCCAGTTTCACGCGATGCGTGTGGCTGGTGGGATGGGCAATCCGGTGGAAGAAGATATCAGGCAGGGGCGCGCCACGCAGATATTTCGGTTGGAGCCGGACGGGAGAGTGCTGATCGTGCATGAGCATTTGTCGGCGGTGGATAAGTAAGAG